>CAITLX010000352.1 GCA_903893335.1 uncultured delta proteobacterium
CGGCACCGCGGCCTACTCGCTGCTCTGCATCGCGCTCGTCACGGGCCTGCTCGACTCGCCCCCCGATCAGCCGCACGGACAGTACGCGAGCGATCTCGCGCAGGTCCTGCCGCCGGTCCTCATCAACGTCCTGGCGACCATCGTCGTGACCTTGCTCGCCGGCTGGCTCGCCGAGCGCCTGCGTCTCACCGGTGGGCGCTTGCAGGCTGCGACCGCGCGCGCCGAGCAGGCCGAGCGGCTGGCGGCGCTGGGGCGCCTGACCGCCGGGCTCGCGCACGAGATCCGCAACCCGCTCGGGTCCATCGTGGGCTCGGTGCAGCTGCTGCGGTCGGCGGGCGCCGTGAGCGACGAGGGGCGCGAGCTGTGCGCCATCGTCGAGCGCGAGGCCTCGCGGCTCAACGACCTGGTCGACGACATGCTGCAGCTGACCGGTCCCCGCCGACCGGTGCTCGGCACCGTCGATCTCTGCGGGACGATGCGCGAGGTCGTCGAGCTCGCGCGGCAGTCGGGCCGCGGGCGCGACGTGCGCCTTCGCTACGAGGGGCCCGGGGCCGGCGAGTCGGTGCTCGTGCGGGCCGACGGCGCGCAGCTTCGTCAGGTCGCGTGGAACCTCGTGCGCAACGCGGTGCAGGCCTCGAACCCCGGCGCGAAGGTGCGCGTGCGCGTGCGCGTCGAGGAGCCGTTCGCGATCCTCGAGGTCGAGGACGCCGGCGTCGGCATCGCGCCCGAGTCGCGCGCCCACCTGTTCGACGCCTTCTTCACCACGCGCTCGAGCGGCATGGGCATCGGGCTGGCCGTCGTGAAGCGCATCGTCGACGAGCACGGCTGGGCGATCGACGTCGAGAGCGTCGAGGGGCGGGGGACCACCTTCCGCGTGCGCATGACGCTCGCCGACGATTCCTCGGGAAGCTCCATCCCCCCCTCTGCGTAACAAGGGGGGTGAGCGAGCCCCGGCGCCCCCATTGCGCAACCTCGCCGCGCCCTTACACTGTGTTCAAGAGGTCCAACGTCATGATCCGCACCCTGCGCCCCTTCGTCGCCACCGCCGTTCTCGTCGCCGCGCTCGGCCTCGGGGCCCGCGCGCGCGCGGGTGACTCCGCGCAGACGTTCATCCAGTCGCGCCAGTCGCAGGTCAGCCAGTTGCTGCGCCAGAGCCCCGGCTCCTCGCGCGACAAGCAGGTGACCTCGGTGCTCGACGACATGCTCGACTACGCCGAGCTCGCGAAGCGTTCGCTCGCCGCCCACTGGGGCGATCTGTCCGATCCGCAGCGCAAGGAGTTCAGCAACCTGCTCCGCCAGCTGGTCGTGCGCAGCTACGAGAAGAACATCAAGGGCATCCTCGACTACGACGTCGAGTACCTCGGCGAGGAGGGGGCGACCGAGGCCGTCCTCGTCCACACGCGCGCCACGCCGCGCGCCGCCAAGAGCGACGAGCCGGTCACCATCGACTACCGCGTCGCGCCGGGCGACGGGGGCTTCCGCGTCGTCGACATCATCACCGAGGGCTCGAGCCTCGTCGGCAACTACCGCAACCAGTTCCACCGCATCATCCAGAAGGATGGCGTCGAGGCGCTGCTCAAGCGGATGCGCGACAAGGTGGCCAAGGGGCAGACCGGCGTCTGAAGCGGCGGCCGAGGGGCAGACCGGCGTCTGAAGCGGCGGCCGAGGGGCAGTCGGGCGGTCTGAAGCGGTGCCGCGCCCTGCGGCGAGCGTTCGTGGGTTATTCGCCATCCTGGGGGCGGCCGCCTAAGATCGGGCGGCGATGATCCGCGCCAGCAGACAGTCGCGCAGCAGGGTCCGCCCCGCCGCGCCGGCGCACGATTCGCCCCGCGACGGCGCCGTGGCGGGGCGTCTCGCGCTGCGCCTCGCCGTGACGCGAGGCGGGCTCGGGCTCGAGCTGGACGCCGCGGCCGACGACGCGGCGCTGCGGCTGGGGCCGCTCGTCGTCCGCGAGCTCTCGGTCTCGCTCGTCGGCCTCTCGTTCCCCGTCGATCTGTCCGGCGGCGTCCCGCGCTTCCGCCACCGTCGCGGCGCGCTCGAGCGGCTCGTGGTCGCGGCCTCCATCGAGCGACTCCTCGCCGAGCTCGCGCCCCGCTTGCGGGGCGTGCTGGGCAAGGGGAGCCCCGCGGTGAGCGTCGCGCCCGTCGCGGGGGGCGTCGCCATCGGTCTCGTCGATGGCACCCGCGCGCTCGCGTTCGAGGCGCTGTTCGCGCCGCGCGACGGCGACGTGCGGTGGGTCGTCGCGGGGGCGCGCGGCGTGGGGCTCGACGCGCCGGCCATGGCGCTGGCGCTGC
>CAITLX010000353.1 GCA_903893335.1 uncultured delta proteobacterium
CCGCCGGCGGGAGGGTGGGGATGACCGAGCCCGAGGCGCCCGGCGGCGCCATGGCGACGGTCGCGCGCGCGCCGGGGGCGGGGCTGGCGCGGCCGCTGCCCGAGGCGCCCGGGGAGTCGGAGGCCTCCACGCTCGACGGCGGTACGCGCAGCGGCTGGGGGTCGGGCGCGAGCGAGGCGACGTCGAGGCTGCCGGTGATGGACAGCGACTCGGGGGAGGGGACCTCGATGCGCAGCACGAAGTCACCGACGTAGACCTTGTCCCCCTCGCGGATGATCGTCGCCTGGGCGATCTTGCGGCCGTTGACGTAGGTGCCGTTGGTGCTCTTCAGGTCGGTGACGATGACCCGGCCGTCGCGGTAGAGCAGGCGCGCGTGACGCTTCGACACGTTGCCCTTGGGCAGCACGAGGTCGTTGGCCTGCTCGCGACCGACGTTGACCTCGCTCTGGTCGAACGTCTCGCGGCGTTCGGGCCCGCCCTTCTCGCTTACGATGATCGCGAACATGCCTGTGGCGCGCGCTGGTGGGCGAGGCGTGGAAAGCCTCCCCTCCGCGCGCAGCGAGCGGCAGTTTGGCCGCTTGCTTCGCCCCATGTCAACGCGCGCGGACCCGGCTTCGTCGCGCGCGCCGAAATCGCTTCATGCGGCGCCCCATACGGGCGACAAGTCGTGCCCCGCCATGCCCCGTGACCTTTCCCTCGGCAACCAGTCGATCGGCGACCGGACCAGCCTGCACGTCAACTTCCGTACCGATTACGCGATGGGAGAGATTTACTTCCCGCAGGTCGGCCGCGAGAACCAGACCGGCGGGCGCCCCTGGCGCTTCGGCGTGTGGGTCGACGGCGTCTTCGCCTGGGTCACCGACCCGGCCTGGAAGCGCACCATGCGCTACCGGCCCGAGACGCTCGTGACCGACGTGCGGCTCGAGCACGAGGGGCTCGGCATCGAGCTGCTCTGCTCCGACGCGGTCGACTACCACCGCGACATCTACCTCAAGCGCGTCACCGTCGTGAACCACCGCGACACCGCGCGCGACGTGCGCCTCTTCTTCCACCAGAACCCGTTCCTCAAGGCGAGCGAGGCGCAGAACACGGTCGTCTTCGACCCCGAGCTGCGCAGCATGCTCTGCTACCGCTCCGACCGCTGGGTGCTCGCGAGCTGCGCGCTCGACGGCGTCTACGGCGTCGACCACTTCGCGGTCGGCCACAAGGAGGTCATGGGGCTCGAGGGGGTGTGGCGCGCGTGCGAGACGGGGCGCCTCACCGACCTCCCGGTGCAGCACGGCTCGGTCGACGCCGCCGTCGAGCTCGACCTCGAGGTGCCCGCCTCGGGGCGCCGCACCGCGTATTACTACCTGTGCTTCGGCGTGAGCGAGGCGCGCGTGCGCGACCACAACGCGCGCCTCATCATGCTCGGGCCCGAGCGGGTGCTCGAGCGCACGGCGAGCTTCTGGCGGGCGTGGGTGGCGAGCCACCGCCACCACTTCGGAGACCTCCCCGAGTCGGTCGTGAGCCTCTACCGCAGGTCGCTCCTGACCACGCGCACGCTCTCGGACAACTCGGGCGCGGTCATCGCCGCGGTCGACTGGGACGTCGCGTCGAACATCCGCGAGAACTACTCGTATTGCTGGATGCGCGACGGCGCGCTCGTCGCGAACGCGCTGCAGCGCGCGGGCTACGAGTCGCCGTCGTCCGACTTCTTCGCGTTCTGCCTGCGCGTGCTCGAGCGCGAGGGGCGGCCGTACTTCATGCACAAGTACAACCCCGACGAGACGGTGGCCTCGAGCTGGCTGCCGCGCGTCGGCGCCGACGGCAAGCCGCAGCTACCCATTCAGGAGGACGAGACGGCCATCGTGCTCTGGTCGCTCTGGGAGCACTACGCGCGCTTCCGGCAGATGACCCACGATCTGCGCGAGCAGGTCTACCGCATGGTGTTCCCCTGCGCGGACTGGATCTGCTCGTACCGCGCGCACGGGCTGCCCCTGCCGAGCTACGACCTGTGGGAGGAGCGCTGGGGCGTGCACCTCTACACGGCCGCGGCCGTGTACGGCGCGCTGCGCGCCGCGCGCGATTTCGCGGCGGTGTTCTCCGAGGCCGACAGGCTCGCACGCTACCGCGACGCAGCCGTCGAGGTGCGCGACGCCATCGTGGCGAACTTCTGGGACCCGGGCTCGGGCTACATGCGGCGCATGCTCGCGGTGCAGGGCGACGGCACGCTGTCGGGCGACGACCACGAGTGCCGCAAGCTCGACGCGGCGGCGGCGGGGCTCATCCACTTCGGCGTGCTGTCGGCCGTCGATCCGCGGCTCGTCGCGACCATGGAGCAGATCCGCGAGCGGCTGTGGGTCAAGACGTCGGTCGGCGGAATCGCCCGCTACGAGAACGACCACTACCACCAGGTCGAGCGCGACGACCTCGCCAAGGTGCCGGGCAATCCCTGGTTCATCTGCACGCTCTGGCTGGCCGACTGGGACATCGCCAAGGCCCGCCACCGGAGCGAGCTCGCGGCTGCCAAGCAGACGCTCGCGTGGGTGGTCGAGCGCGCGCTGCCGAGCGGTCTGCTCGCCGAGCAGGTGCACCCATACACGGGTGAGCCGATGAGCGTGTCGCCCCTGACGTGGTCGCACGCGACGTTCGTCGCGACGGTCGAGGCCTACCTCGCGGCCTACGAGCGCCTGCCCGCCTGAGCGCGCCGCCTCGGCAAAAGGGGGCATCGCGCGGGTCTTGACCCGCCTGCGCGGGCAGGCTTAGCTGGTAGACCGGTGCCGTCGGCGGCGACGTTGTGTCAGCAAGCAACCGAGCTCGTCGGGGGGGAGTAGCCGAGCGGGGGGTCTACAAGGGTCACCCGCGCGTAGTGGAAGTGGAGGACTCCGATGGCAGTGGGCAAGGTCAAGTGGTTCAATGATGAGAAGGGGTGGGGGTTCATCAAGCAGGACGACGGCCCCGACGTGTTCGTCCACTACTCGCAGATCAGCGGCGACGGACGCCGCAGGCTGTTCGAGGACGAGACGGTCGAGTTCGAGATCAAGGACGGCCCGAAGGGGCTCCAGGCCGTCAACGTGATGCGACTCGGCGAAGCGACGGCCTGACGTCGGACCCACCGAACCCCCTTGGACGCCCGGCCCGCCTCGCGCGTGGCCGGGCGTTCGTGCGTCTGGGGTGCGCCTCGGCGCGGGAGCGCGGCGCCTCGCGCGGTCAGGAGTGCGCGTGCGGCACGTCGGTCGCGACGAAGCTGCCCGTGCCGAGGTCGATGCGCTCGGCGCCGACCGCCGCGAGCGTGCCGTCGTCGGCGACGTCGTAGACGTTGAAGCCGGCCACGCGAGCCGAGTGCTCGTGGGCGAGCGACGCGCTCGTCGCCCCGAGCGACGACACGCGCCCCACCGCGCGCCGCGTGCGCTCGTGCAGGTGCCCGTGCAGCAGGAGGCCGCGGTCGAGGCCCTTCAGGCGCGAGGCGAGCGCGTCGGCGTCGGTGAGCGCGTCCATGTGCGCCTTCCACCACGAGCGCGGCGCGTGCAGCGGGTGGTGCACCAGCACGATGGGGAGGCGCGAGCGCACCGCGTCGTGCGCGAGCACGCGGTCGAGCGCGGCGAGCTGCTCGGGGCCGAGGCTGCCCGACGCGACGAGCGGCGGCCGCGGGCGCGCGCTGCTGAGCCCGATGAGCGCGACGGGGCCGCGCAGCTTGACGAAGGGGAAGCGCCCGGCGGGCTGCGCGGTGGCCAGGTCGGGCAGGTCGGACACGAGGTAGGGGGCGAAGAAGCGCTCGAAGCGCCCCGACCGCGCTGCGCCGCGCGTGTACACGTCGTGGTTGCCCGGTACGACGCTGACGTGCTCGGGGGGCAGGCCGAGCTCGTCGTCGAGGAAGGTGCGCACGCGCGCCAGCTCGCCCTCGAGCGAGAGGTTGGAGAGATCGCCGGTCACGACGACGTGGTCGGGCGCGACCTCGCGGATGCGCGCGGCGACGGCGGCGAGCAGCGCTGGGCGGTGGGCGTGCTCGCGCTTGAGCTTGAGGTTCAGCCAGCCGGTCGCCCGCTTGTTGAACAGGCGCCACGGCACGGCGCCGTCGAGCGCCAGCACGTGGAGGTCGGACAGGTGGACGATTCGCATCAGCGCTCTCGGAGGTTGACCGACTCCGAGGCGGGACGCACGCACCGCAGGCCGAGCGTCGGCGAGCGCGTCGTGGCCGCACGGAACATGCGCGCGGTCGTGCGAAGCCAGGGGAGCGCCGACGCGAAGCTGCC
>CAITLX010000354.1 GCA_903893335.1 uncultured delta proteobacterium
CGTGCCCGGCCCGACCGAGCCGCTCTACCTGCACGGGGCGCGCCTCGAGGCGACCTACGCCGTGTCGATCCCGTACCACGGCCAGGCGCTCAACATCACGACCCAGAGCTACGCCGGCACGCTCAGCTTCGGCTTCGTCGGCTGCCGCGACGCCGTCCCCCACTTGCAGCGCATCGCCGTGCACTGCGGCGAGGCGCTCGGCGAGCTTCAGGCTGCGTATGGAGTCGAGGGGTAGCGACGACCGCGCCTCTGCTGGGACCAGGGCGGACATCGACCGCGAAGGAGAAGAGTGGCTGGAATGCTGAACCGATCGTTGCCGCGTCTCGTGATGGCGCTCGCGCTCTGCGCGCTCGTGGCGCCCGCCTGCGCCGAGAAGGACGAGCCGAGCCCGGCCAGCCAGCGCACGGTCGTCCAGATCGACCCCCAGGCGCCGCCGCCGTTCCAGCTTGCCGTCCAGGCTTGTGCTGGGCTGCACAATCGCAAGGCGGGCGGGTCGGTCTACCTCCAGACCGACGCGCACGACGAGGCGTGGCTGACCGAGCTGAGCCTCGCGCCGGGCGCCACCGTCAGCGCGGCGGACTTCCTGACGGCGTGCGTCGCGGCGTTCCCGACCTGTGTCCGCTACGAGTACAAGGCCCAGCAGGCGCTGCTGCCCAACATCCTGACCGTCGCCGCGGCGCTCGGCGCCGTCCCGCTGGACAGCGGGCTGGGGGTCACCTGCGGCAGCGTGGCGTTCGACGCGACGCAGGTGCTGAAGGACAAGGACACGCCGTACCTGGCCACGAAGTACGTGTTCGACAACTACGTCGCGCAGACCACGGGATTGGCGATGCTCAACCCCGGCTACGACCAGCACCCGAGCGACCCGGCGCACCCCGCGATGACGGCGGAGATGGGGCCGGCCTTGGTCGACTTCGTCTTCTCGCAGCGGCTGTTCGTCGTGTTCCTGGTCAATGGTTGCAGCGACGGCAACCCCGAGAAGGAGCTGCTCAGCAGCATCGTCAACGCCGGGCATTGGCCGACGCCCCTGGGCGTGTACGGCTACAACAACTCGTGGAACATCGCGGGTGGCGACCTCTACGAGGCGCAGACGCGGTGCCTCGCGTCTCGCAACATGGGGGCGATCGCCAGCGAGACGGGCAACCTGTCGTTCTTCTCGACCCGCAGGGCGCCGATCACAGCCCCGAACGAGGTCACGCAGAACGCGCTGGAGCCGATCGCGTACGACCCGACCAAGACGTACGCCGCGTTCGTGGTGGGCGACGGCGACAACGTCCAGTACATGATGAACGCGCGCCACGACTGGTTTCGCCAGCGGCTGGCCGACTGCCCGACGCCGGACGCCGCGTGTCCGCCGCTCACGTGGACGATCTCGCCGCACCTCACGCGGCTCGCGCCCGATCTGCTCGATTGGTACTACCGGCAGAGCCACCAGACGGGGAAGGACTACTTCACCCTGCCGCCCAGCGGGCACCTGTACGCCTATCCGTCGTCGCTCGCCGAGCAGGAGCAGGGCCGCTTCGTCGCGGCGACCGAGGACGACGCCCGCATCCTCGGAGTCGCCGGCACGGTGCACTGGGACTGGAATGGCACCTGGCACGACGCCGAGGACCACTTCCTCCCGAAGTACGCGCACGCCGAAGGCGCCATCCGCGGCGTCTTCCCCGTCAATGTGCCCTACCCGCTCGCAACCTTCCCCTGGTGGCCCACGGAGCGCTTCTTCGAGGTGCTCACCGGCACGAACGGCGGCAAGGTCGTGCTCTTCCGCCCGCGCGAGTGGCGGGGCGTCAACGACGACACCAACGCGTTCTTCCTGAGCCCGGCGAAGATGGCCGAGGAGCTTGGCGGGTACCCGAAGGGCACGGTCACCTGGGTGTACATGACGAGCGACGGGGGGCTGAACCTCGAGAACTCGTTCGCCGCCGTGGCGAAGATCCTCCCCGCGCATGTTCAGCTCGTGAGCGCCGACACGGCCACGAAGCTCGCGCTCGCGTCGGGGCAGTAGAAGGCGTCCGCGATTTCAGGATGAGCGCGCGACGACGGCTCGTCCCACGACGCAGGCGACGGCCGCACGGCGGAAATCGAGCAGCAGGCGCGAGGCGCGAGGCGCGAGTCGTGCATCTTCGGATCGGGCGTCGGACGCTTGCGCTGAACGTCCCCGTCGCCCTCAGTCTCCGACCCAGCGTCGGCGCGGCGTCGATGGCGAAGCGCAGGAGGCCCTCGGCGAGCACGCCGAGGTTCCCGGGTGGGGCGTCGTGATCGAACGGAAGCGGTGGGTGCTCGCGGAGCTCGGCCCTTCGGCCCCCTCGCGACCATGTCACGCGGCCGCCCTTGACGTCGCGCCCGCGCGCGGATGGAGTCTCGGCACGCCAGCGGCCGACGCCCTGCGCCGGTAGGGGTGACGACGATGACGATGAGGAGTCTGCGGCCATGAGCGAGCCCGAGAGCGCCTGGAACCGCATCATGCAGTACTCGTTCCTCGTCGCGTTCGCGAACGACGGCACGATCGACGCCGACGAGCTCGCGTTCATCCAGCGCTTGGCGCTCGAGGACGGCGTCGTCGACGAGGACGAGCGACACGTGCTCGGTCGCATCTTCTCGCGCGTCGGACCGGACATGGTCACGCCCGAGGTGTGGGCCGAGATCCGCTCGTTCTGCGATCGATTCGGGATCGAGTGAGGGGCAGCGAGTCCGAGCGGGTCACCGCGCGCGGGCGTTGGCCCGAGAGCTCGCTCCTTGGCTCAGCTGGAGAACGCCCCGAGGCGTCGGCCTGTCACTCGGCCAGCGGCTCGCCGTCCCAGTAGTCGACGCCGTCGCCCTGCCGCACGATCAGGCGATGGATCGGCTTCTCGAACGGCCCGGCGGTGGCGGCCACCTTTCGCGAGTCGGGGTAGCCGACGACGTCGACCTTCTGCGGCGCGGCCGAGACGCAGAGGTAGACGAGGGGCTCCTCGTCTCCAGCGACCACGTTCGGATGTCTCCGCTCGCTCATCGCCCAAGGGTGCCGCGCGC
>CAITLX010000355.1 GCA_903893335.1 uncultured delta proteobacterium
CAGCCTGCGTACGATCGCGACGAGCCCGCGCGCGCCGCCGCGCGAGGTCGAGCCGCGCTCGACCGCGAGCCCGAGGCGGCCGAGCGCGCGTGCTTGCACGTCGCCGTCACGCGAGAGGCTCACGAGCGCGACGGTGTGTCGTCGGCGGGGCCACGCGAGCAACCCAAACTGCTCGCCGTGCCAGAACGCCAGCACCCAGGGCGCGCCCTCGGCTGCGGCGAGCGCAGGGTGGACGACGACGCGCACGCGCCACGTCGACATCCACGCGCGCGCCAGCAACCCCGCCAGCGTGCCGACGACGGCCCGGAAGACCGGGCCGCCCCTCACGAGCGCTTCAGCTGATCGAGCAGCGTGCGCGCGGCCTCGAGCCCGGGGTCGTTCTCGAGCGCGCGCTCGAGCATCTGGATGCCCTTGACCTTGTCCCCCTGCCGGCTCGAGATGTCGCCGAGGTGGAAGAAGACCTCGCCCTTCGAGATGGGCGACGACGCGTCGAGCTTCTGGAGCAGCAGCGCGCGGAAGGTCTTCTGGGCGCGGTCGAGATCGCCCGTCTCGAGCGCCAGCGCGCCGAGGTCCTTGAGCACGGCGACCGAGCCGGGGTCGATCTTGAAGGCGTGATCGAGCTCGGTGAGCGCGCGCTCGCGATCGCCGTCGGCGAGCAGGGCGCGTGCGAGCCGCTGGTGGACCACGGCGAGCTCCTTCGAGCGCTTGCCGCCGAACGAGGCCACGACCGTCTCGAGCACCTCGACGGCAGCGCGCCAGCGGCCCGTGGCGCCATGGGCGTCCGAGAGCTCGAGCAGGAGATCGCGGTCGTCGGGCGCCTGCTCGCGCGCTCGCTCGAGGGCGGCGGCAGCCGCCTCGGGGTCTCCGCGGCGCTCGACGTGCAGAGCCGCGGCCTTGCGGTAGAGCGCGACGCGCGCGGCCGTGTCGGTCGCCGCGTCGGCCTCCTCGGTGATGAGCCGCGCGAGCGCGGTCCAGTCCTCGAGGCGCTCGTAGAGCGCGACCAGGCGCGACCTCAGGTCGGCGTCGCCCGGCGCACCGGCCACGCCCTGCTCGAGCGCGGAGCGGACGCCCTCGTCGTCACCCGCCGAGGCGGCGACGTCGGCGAGCTGAAGCGCGAAGGCGCGGGCGTCGTCGCCCTCGCTCATCGCGAGCAGCGTCTGCAGCACGCCCATGGCCTGACGCGCGTCGCCCTGCGCCGCGGCGAGCCGCGCCACGCGCACGAGCGCCTCGCGGTGCGACGGCTCGCGGCCGAGCACGGACTCGTAGGTCTCGAGCGCGCGGCGCGTGTCCGACAGGCGCGTCTCGTACAGCTCGCCGAGCTGCATCCCGAGCGCCGCGGCAGCCGGGGCCTCGGCCGACGCGAACTGGTTCGCGATGAGCTCGGCGAGGTCCTCGTAGCGGCTGCCTTGCTCGTACAGCGCCGACAGCGCGGCGATGGCCTCGGCGTCGGCGGGCTCGTCGTCGAGCACCGCGCGCAGCGTCTCGATCGCGTCGGCGGGGGCGCCGAAGCGGTCGCGCTGCAGCGCGGCGAGCTCGAGGCGCAGCCGCGAACGCAGCGCGGGCGTGTCGCCCACGTCGATGAGGCGCTCGAGCAGTCGCCCGAGCTCACGCGGGAGATCGCTCGCGGCGTACAGCGCGCGCAGCGCCGCTGCGGCCTCGGCGTCCGTCGGGTCGGCGTCGAGGAGCGCCTCGTAGAGCGCGATGGCCTTGGCCTTGTCGCCGAGGCGGTCGCGGGCGATGCGGGCTGCCTCGTGGTGCAGCCGCGCGACCTCGCCCGGGTCGCCCGCGAGCTCGGCCTGCCGCTCGATGAGCGCGAGCACCTCGGCGTCGTCTCCGGCAGCGGCGCGCAGGCGCGCGAGCTCCTCGAGCGCCCAAGCGTCGGCGTCATCGTCGCGCAAGAGGTCGCGCACGATCTGCTCGGCGAGCGCGGCGTCGCCGAGCGTGTCCTCGGCGATGACCTTCGCCTCGCGCCGAAGCTCGCGCTTGGTCGCCTCGTCGGACTCGAGGCCCGCGCGGCGGCGGAGCGCCGCCACGAGGTCGCGCTCCTGGCCGGGGCCGCGGCAGAGGTCCTCGAGCATGCGGAGGATCTCGGTGTTCTCGGCGTCGAACGAGAGCGCGCGCTCGAACGCCTGCGCGGCGCGGTCACGCGCGCCCATGTGGTCGCGCGCCCAGCCTGCGAGCCGCAGCCACGCGTCGCGAGCGACGTCGGGGGGGAGCGAGGTGGTGGCCGTGAGGGCGGCCGTCCAGGCCTCCGTGGCCTCGCCCCAGCCGTCGCGGATCGCCGCGAGGCGCTCGATCTCGTCGAGCACGGCGAAGTCGGTGGGGTCGTCGGCGAGGGTCGCCTCGAGCACGCGCTGCGCGCGCGCCTGATCGCCGAGGCGGTCCTCGAAGAGGCGCGCGAGGTCGAGCCGCAGCGCCGTTCGCTCGGTGGGCGTCGAAGCGCGCGCGACGCGGCGCTCGGCGAGCTCGACGAGCTTCGCGTCGTCGCCGGCGCCTCGGTAGACGAGCTCGAGCGACTCGGCGACGTCGACGAAGAGCGCGTCGTCGCTGAGCAGAGCCTCGAGCGTCTCGCGCGCGCCGGCGTGCGCTACGTCGAGGTCGAGCACCTGCCGGACGGTGGCGAGGGCGCGGCCCCGGTCGCTGATCGGCCCCGCGAACTGCGAGGCGAGCCGCGTGAGCAGATCGGCGCGCACCGAGGCGTCGGCCTCGAGCGCGACGCGGCGCTCGAGCACGTCCGCGAGCGCGGCGTGGTCACCGACGCGCGCGTAGAGGCGATCGAGCGAGGCGAGCGCGTCGGGCGTGTCGCCCGCCTGCTCGACCGCGCGCACCCAGGCGGCGATCGCGCGGCGGTCGTCGCCGAGCTTCTCCTCGGCGATGACGGCGAGCCTCGCGGCGAGGTCGGACGCGAGCTCGGCGTCGAACGTCGAGGCGGCGCGCTCCTCGAGGGCCGCGGCGTAGCGATCGAAGCCGGAGCAAGCCGCGGCGACGCGGGAGGCAGACGCGTGCAGCGTGGCGTCCTCCGGGGTCTCGGCGATCGCGGCGAGCAGCGCGTCGAGCGCGTCGCTCGGGCGCGCGAGCGCGCCCTCCTGAACCTCGGCGAGCGCGACGAGCGTGCGCGCGCGCTCGACCGGATCGGACTGCGCGCGCAGGCGCATGTCGAGCACGCGGGCGAGCTCGGCGTGGCGCGACGCGCGTCGCAGCACGGGCTCGAGCACCTCGGTGACGGCGAGCCGGTGCTCCTCGCGAGCGTCGCCGAGCGCCAGGAGGGCGGCGGTCGTGTCGGCGTCGCCCGGGGCGTCCTCGAGCACGGAGTGCCAGGTCGAGATGGCCTCGGCCGCGTCGTCGAGGTGCGTGGCGAGCAGCTCGGCGATCTGCTTGCGCAGCGCGGTGCGCTCCTCGACGCTCTCGGCCGCCGAGGCCTCGAGCCGGAGGTTGTCGAGCAGATCGGGCCAGAGCTCCTCGGCGCGCAGCAGGCCGTCGAGCCGCGCGAGCAGGCCGCGGTCGCCGGGGCGCACGCCGAGCGCGTCGCGCAGCGCGTCGATGGCCTCGCGGGGGCGCTCGAGGCGGGTGGCGCAGGCCTCGGCGATGGCGACGAGCAGCTCGAACTTGCGATCGTCGTCGCCCGGTCCGCACAGCTCGACGCGGCGACGCTCGAGCTCGACGACGCGCTCGGCCTCGCTCGGCGCGACGAGCTCGAGGACGCAGTCGAGGGTGAACGCGCTGTCGGGCTCGAGCTCGAGGGCGCGGTCGTAGGCGGCGAGCGCCCCGCGCGGGTCGTCGAGCATGTCGCGAAGCGCCTCGCCGACGCGGCGCAGCAGCGTGGCCTGCTCGGCGTCGTTGGACGCGAGGTCGATCTTGCGGGTGAGCACGCGCACGAGCGCTGCCCAGTCCGACAGGAGCGTGGCGAGCTGGTCCTGCGCCTCGAGCGGCTCGGGGTCGGTCGCGTCGAGCTCGGAGAGCCGCTGCCACGCGGCGAGCGCTTGGCGGGGATCGTCGCGCCGCGTGTCGTGCACGCGGGCCAGGGTGAGCAGGATCTCGCGCTTGACGAGCGCGTCGGCGCGGTCGAGGACGGCCTCGAAGGTGCCGACGAGGGCGTCCCAGTCGCCCGTCGCCTCGATGACGCGCTCGAGCTCGGCGCGCGACGCGCCGTCGTCCGGGTCGAGGTCGATGGCCTGGCAGAGCGCCTGCTGGGCGCGCGCGAGGTCGTTGCCGCGCGTCTCCCACAGGGTCGCCGTCTCGCGCAGCACCGCGACCTGCTCGTCGCGGGTCTCGGCGAGCTGGAAGCGCCGCCCGTTGATCGAGATGAGGTGGCGCCAGTCGTCGCGGCGCTCGTACAGCGGGCGCAGGATGTCGATGACGCGCGCGCCGTGCTCGGGGGAAGGCACGAGCGCCTCGAGGTCGGCGATGGCCTCGGCGTGGAAGGGCAGGGACGCGACGATCTGCTCGTACTGGTCGATCGCGGCGCTCACGTCGGAGAGGTCGTCGCGGTCGACGCGCGCCAGCGCGAGCCGCAGCTCGGCGCTCCGCTCGGCGTCGGTCGCGGCCTCGGCGCGACGCTCGTAGAGCTCAGCCAGCTCGCGCAGGCGCCCGCGCTCGCGCAAGAGCTCGCTCGTCGCCTCGAGCGCAGGCTCGTCGCCCGGCTCGATGTCGAGCAGCTCGGCGTAGGTGTCGATGGCCGGGTCGGGGGCGTCGAGCGCGCGGCGCTGCAGGGCGGCGATGACGCGCAGGGCCGCGACGCGGTCGGCGGGGTCGAAGCGATGGTCGAGCGACGCGCGGTAGTGCGCGACGCGCTCGGCGCTGCGCCCAGCAGCGGTGAGCAGCGCGTCGACGGCGTCGAACACCGGGCGCGACTCGGGGTCGAAGGCGAGCGCGCGACGGTAGAGCGCGAGCGCCCGCTCGGCGTCGCCGAACGACGCGAACAGCTCCGCGGCGCGGCACGCCATCGCCGCGGTCGAGGGCTCGTCGGTGGTGATGCCCGCGAGCTCGCGGGCGTAGAGGTCGGCGAGGCGCCGCTCGGCGCCGGCGAGGCGCGCGAGCCGCTCGAGCTCGGCGCGGGTCGCGTCGTCGGCCGGGTCGTCGTGCAGGAGCAGGCCGGTCGTGTCGAGGGCGGCGGCGTAGTCCTCGCCCTGCTCCTCGTGGAGCTTGGCCAGACGCTGCAGCAGCGGACGGCGCTCGATCGGATCGTCGGTCGTCGCGAGCCGCGCCTGGAGCGTCGTCACGACGCTGCGCCAGTCGGCGCGGCGCAGGTAGACCGGCTCGAGCAGCTCGGCGGCGTGCGCGCGGTGGGTCGCGTCCTCGTGGGTCGCGAGGATGGTCTCGAGCTCGCCGACGGCTCCGGGGTGCTGCGGATCGATCGCGAGCGCCGCCTCGATCTCGTCGAACGCTCGCGCGATGTCGTGCTCGTCCTCGCGCAGGATGCGCGCGACGGCGGCGCGCAGATCGGCCGCCTCGGGGGCCGCCGCGATGCGCCGCTCGTAGAGCGCGACGAGGTCGGTGCTGCGCCCGGTGGCGCGGTAGAGCGCGTCGAGCGCCGAGACGGCCTCGGGGTCGAGCCCGTCGTCGAGCAGGCCCTCGTAGACGCCGATCGCGCCCGGAGCGTCGCCGAGCGTGTCGCGCAGCAGGCGCGCCTTGCGGTGCGCGAGCGCGCGCCGCTCGTCGTCGGACTCGGTCACGTCGAGGCGGCGATCGAGGATGCCGCGCAGCGCCTCGTGCTCGGCGCCAGCGACGTACAGCTCGTCGAGCGCGACGAGCGCGCGCAGCTCGTCGGCGCGCACGTCGAGCGCGGCTCGGTAGTGCTCGATGGCGTGCTTGCGATCGTCGAGCTTGGTGCGCGCGAGGTCGCCGATGCGAACGTGCAGCTCGACGAGGGCCTCGCCGTCGGGCACCTCGGACGCGACGGAGTGGAGGCGCTCGACGAGCTCGGCCCAGCGGCCGGTGGCGCTCGCGAGCTGTTCGCCGCGATCGACCCAGACCATGACGTCGGGCTCGGCGGCGGCCTCGCCGATGCCGCGCAGCGCGTGGGCGAAGGCGCGGCCGGGGTCACCGAGGGGCCCCTCGGCGATGCGGAGCGCCTCGGCGAGCAGCTCGAGGCGGCGCGCGGGGTCCTCGGCCGCGTCGGCCTCGACCTCGAGGACGCGCAACAGGCGAGTGTGGTCGGCGTCGGCCTCGTACAGCGGGCGCAGGAGCTCCGCGGCCTCGCGGCGAGCGTCGGGCGTGTCGAGGAGCCGCTCGGCCTGGGCGCGGCACCCCTCGTGGGACGGGGCGAGCGACAGCCCTTGGCCTGCGGCGTCGAGCGCTCCCGCGGCGTCGTCGAGGTGCTCGCGGCGTACGCGGGCGAGCGTGCAGAGCAGCTCGACGCGCGCCGCGTCGGTCTCGGCGGTGGCGAGCTCGGCCTCGAGCGTCTCGGCGAGGTCGAGCCAGCGCGCCGTCTTCTCGTAGAGCGCGGCGAGCGCAGCGAGGGCGACGGCGTCGCTGCCGGCGTCGTCGACCACGGCGCGCCACGCCTGGATGGCCTCGACGGGCGCGTCGAGGGGCCCGCCGAGCGTCTCGGCCACCTTCGCGAGCAGCGCGTGTCGGGCGCCGGCGTCGAGCGCGCCTTCGGCGCGCATGCGGCAGACCTCGACGAGGCCGCGGTGGTTGCGGGTGCGCTCGAACAGGCGCTCGAGCGCGGCGAGCGCGTCGTCGTCGGTCGCGTCGTCCGCCAGGCGGCGCTGCCAGGCGTCGATGGCGCGGTCGGGCTGGCCGAGCACGCCCTCGTGCAGCTCGCCGATCCGCGCGAGCAGCAGGCGCCGCTCGGCGTCGTCGTCTTGCAGCGAGACCTGCGTCTCGAGGATCGACGCGAGCTCGGCGTGGTCGCCGGCCGCGACGTAGAGCCGCTCGAGCTCGCGCGCGGGTGCCATCGCGAGCGTCGGGTCGTCGGGGGCGATGGCGAGCGCTGCGCGGTAGGTCGCGGTGGCGCGCGGGACGTCGCCTCGCAAGTCCTCGTGCAGACGCGCGACCTCGAGGAGAATCTCGCTGCGCAGGTGGCGGTCGGACGAGGCGCCCGCGGCGACCTCGAGCACGGCGGCGACCTTGTCGTGCGCGGCGAGGCGGCGGCCGATCTCGGCGAAGCGCTCGCGCGCGCTGCCGTCGGCCGGGTCGAGGGGCAGGAGGCGAGCGAGGGCCGCGAAGGCCGCGGCGTCGTCGGAGAGCTTCTCGTCGGCGAGCAGCGCGATGCGGCCGAGCAGCTCGCGCTGCACGATGTCGTCGTCGGCCGTCTCGAGCCGCACCTCGAGCACCCGCAGCAGATCGCGGTAGTCGCTGCGCGCGTCGTACGCGTGCTCGAGCACCTCGGCGGCGCGCGGGCGCAGGCTGCCGATGTCGAGGATGCGCTCGACGAGGCGGCGCGCGTCGCCGCTCGCGGGGTCGAGCTCGAGCGCGTCGGCGAGGTGGGTGAGCGCGTGGGGCGGGTCGTGCAGCTCGTCGAGGTAGAGCGCGCCGAGGCGGAGCTCGAGCGCGAGCCGCGCGTCGTCGTCGG
>CAITLX010000356.1 GCA_903893335.1 uncultured delta proteobacterium
CTCGCCCCGGGCGACGCGGTCGCCGCCGAGGAGCGCGACCGCGCCCGCCCCGCGGTCACTGCGGCAGCGGCGGCACCACGAAGATGATGTCGCGCGGCGCGCCGAAATCGAGCTCGCCCGAGACGTTCTTCGCCTTGACCTGGAGCACGGCGTGGAAGACGCGCGGCTGGGCGTTGAGCTGCGCTATCTGGTTGGTCTTGACCGCGACCGTGTAGCAAATCTTCGTCGGCGGCGAGACGGCCTTCACCGTCTCGTACACCGTGTCGCCGCCCCCCACGATGCCCGCGGGCCCCGAGTAGAGGTCGGCGACCTGGCTCGGCCCGAGCACCACGCAGTTGGGGTTGGTCGGGTCGGTCACGTCGGTGCCGCCCGAGAGGCTCACCTCGACGTGATCGACGAAGGCGTCGACGCTGTCGGTGAAGCCGTTGATCTGGCTCGGGTCGTCGGCGACGGCGACGACGCGCACGTCGAACACCAGGCTCGAGAGCAGCGCCTTGACGCCGTCGACCACGACCGCCGTGATGCCGCTGCCGTTCTTGTACACGTCGTAGACGAGGCGGCAGGTGCCGTTGGGCCCGTCGGGGGCGATGGTGTTGCCCGCCGCGCCCGTCTTGCAGAGCGTGTTGGTCGCGCCCCAGGCGCGCGGGGGCACGGTGGAGGCGACGCGGTCGGCGAGGTACGCCATGTCGTCGTAGGGGTCGCCGCCGCGCGGCGTGAAGCTCGTCGACGCGCCGTCGTTGGCCGCGAGGCCGATGAAGCGCGTGCCGCGCGCGCTCATCTCGGTGACGAGATCGTCGATGGTGGGCACCGGGTAGGGGGGCACGCCGTTGAACGTGTACGTGTCGTGCAGCGTCGAGATGGCCGACGCGCGGCGCCCGTTGTGGAACGCGGCGTCGGTGACCTCGATGAGCACGCCGAGCGAGCTGGGGCGCCCCTGCGCGTCGGCGCGGAAGCCGAGCGCGCCGTAGGTGCCGGTCGGCGTGTTCTCGGGCGGGTAGAGCGTGCCGGGCCACTGCAAGTAGCCGTTGGTCACCGTGTGCCAGAGCGCGGCGACGGCGGCCTCGGGGTCGTCCTGGCCGTTGTGCAGCGGCAGCAGCGCGTTGAGCGCCGTGAGGTTGTCGCCGAGCGTCTTGCTCAGCATCCCCTTCGCCGACGAGAGCCGGAAGGGCACGTCGAGGCCGGGCGTGCCGTAGGGGACGACGGGGTAGTCGTCGTGCGCCGCGACGCCGATGGCCACGTCGGGCACGGCGTCGTGAAGCTGCTTGAACAGGCCCGGGTCGGCCGCAGTGCCGCTGCCCGCGAGCCCCTTCTGCAGCGCGGTGATCTCGCCGTACATGCTGCCGGTCGTGTCGACGACGAACGCGACGTCCGCCTTCTGCAGCTGCGTGTTGACCGCGAGCGTGCGCTCGGTCGGCTCGGCCGGCGCGCCGTACGGCATGACGAAGTAGAACTTGCCCTTCTTGATGGGCTCGTCGTCGGCGTTGTTCGGGTCGGTGCCGAGCAGCACCTCGACGAGATCGGTCGCGCCGTCGTGGTCGGTGTCGGCGTAGCGCGGGTCGCTCTCGCCCGGATCGACCAGGCAGTTGCCGTCCTTGTCCTCCTGGATGTCGAGCAGGCCGTCGCCGTCCGAGTCGCGATCGACGAAGTCGTATTTGCCGTCGTGGTCGGAGTCGAGCGGCACCTGGTCGAGCGTGTGGCCGAGGCCCGCCTCGCACGCGTCGCTGCGGCCGTCGTCGTCGGAGTCGAAGTCGCGGAAGTTGGGCGTGCCGTCGAGGTCGAAGTCGGTGACGCCCTCTTGCCCGTCGATGATGGTGTCGTCGTCGCTGTCCTTGTCGTCGATGTCCGGCAGCCCGTCGCCGTCGGTGTCGGGCGACGCGCCGCCGACGAGCTCGGCGGTGTCGGCGAGCGCGTCGTCGTCGTTGTCGGTGTCGGCGTAGTCCGGGTACCGGTCGCCGTCGGTGTCGGCGGGGTTGGGCGCGGCGTGCGACGCGCTGTACGCCGTGCCGTCCGTGTAGATCTCGTTGCGGTCGAGCAGCCCGTTGTCGTCGCTGTCGGTGTCCTCGAAGTCGGGCGTGCCGTCGCCGTCGCTGTCCTGCGGCGAGTTGCAGCCGACGTCGCGCGTGTCGCCCTCGACGTAGTCGGGGATCGAGTCGCCGTCGCTGTCGAGGTCGAGGTAGTCCGGCGTGCCGTCGTGATCGGTGTCGCGGCTCTCGGCCTTGCCCTCGATGAAGTCGGGGATCTCGTCGCCGTCGGAGTCGGGCGCGCACGGCCCGGTGCCCTCGTGCGGCGCGTCGCCGGCGTCGGCGTCGGTCGCGTCCGCGGCGTCGGCTGCGTCGGAGCCGTCGGCAGGCGGAGCGTCGGCCTGCGTGTCGGCGGTGGCGTCGGAGACGTCGGACGCGGCGTCGCTCGCGGCGTCCGCGTGCGACCCGCCGCCGCCCGGCTCGCCCGTGTCGACCGAGCCGGTGCTCGGCGAGCACGCGACGGCCGAGGTGACGAGGAGCGCGAGAAGCAAGCTCTGGCGTGCGGTCATGAAGCCTCCCGCCGGCGCGACGCCGACGTGCAAGTCTCCATGTTAGCGTAAGAATTGCGCGCTGGGCGAGATGGCCGAGGTGGCCCCCCGACCCTGCCTGGGCGAAGATGCCCGCCATGCGCCACGCCCGGGGGCCGTTCGCCTCGCTCGTCGCCCTCGAGCGACGCCGCCTGGGCGCGACGTTCGCGGTGCGCGCGGCGCAGGCGTTCGGGTGGCTGACGGGC
>CAITLX010000357.1 GCA_903893335.1 uncultured delta proteobacterium
CGCTCGCCGACCTCGAGGCGTCGACGCGGCGCGTGCTCGCGCAGACGCGCGCGGCGCTCCCGCAGGCAGGCTGCCTCGTCGTCGGCGCGCTCGACCGGGCCGATTTACGCGCAGGCGAGTACGTGTCGCGCAACTTCATCCCGCGGCTGGTCGCCGCGCAGCGCAGGGCCGCGTTCGCCGAGGGGTGCGCGTTCTGGGACGCCTTCCAGGCGATGGGCGGCCCCGGCTCGATGGGGCGCTGGGCGCAGCGCGGCCTCGGCGGCAAGGACCTCGCGCACCCGTCGAGCGCGGGCGCCGAGATCGTCGGCACCTGGATCTACCGCGCGCTCGCCGCCGGGCTCGCGTCGTTCCGCGAGGGCTCGCCGCCCGACGCGGGCCCCTGAGGGCCGAGCAGCAGGTCGGCGATCGCCTCGCCGAGCCGCGCGTAGCCGCGCGCCGTGAGGTGGACGCGGTCGCGCGCCGCGAGCGGCGGGTCGGCGTCGATCCAGGCCTGCATCGAGCCGGGGCCCCCCATCGCCGCGATCGCGTCGAAGAAGGCGCACCCCTCGGAGCGCGCGACCTCGCGCGCGAGCGCGGCGAGCTCGACCACGCGCGACGCGGGGGCGGCACCCCGTCGCTCGATCTCCCCTCGATCCATCGGGCCCACGACGAGGCACGACGCGGAGGGCGCGCCGCGGCGCACGCGCCGCAAGAGCGCGGTGAGATCGCGGCGGTACGCGCGCGCGGCGGCCTCCCCCGAGGCGACCGAGTCGTTCGTCCCGAACGCGACGGCGACGAGCGCGTAGTCACGGCGCCGGACGGCGGCGACGAAGTCCTCGGCGTCGCGGCCGAGCAGCGTGCCCGCGCGCGCGCCGCCGATGCCGACGGCGTCGAGCACCAGGCCCGGCGGGTCACGCTCGACGATGGCGCCGAGCACCTCGACGCGCCCCGCCGTCGCGGCGACGGTGAGCGACGGCGAGGCCCCGCTCGAGAGGAGCTCGACGTGCGCGACGCTCGCGGGCGCGCGCGGGTCGCACGAGAGCACGCGCGCCTCGCTGCGCCCCTCGTCGTCGAGCGTCACGCGCGCGGAGGCCGGGCAGACCGGGAGCCGCAGCGCCACGTCCCACCGCAGCGCCGAGAGCGGCCCCTCGACGGTCATCGTGGCGCTCGCGCCGCGCTTGCGGGGGACCGCGCGCGCGCCGCCGAGGCCGAAGGGCTCGCCCGGGGGCTGCGCCTCGCTCGTCGCGGGGGGCGAGGGCTCGACCCGCCACCTCCCCTGGACCGCGAGCTGCACGCCGTCGTGACGCGCCTTCGGCCACGCGAGCTGAACGAAGCCGGGGCCCCCGTCGCCGAACCGACGCTGGAGCACCGCGCGCAGCGCGCCGGTCAGGTGCTCGCCCTGCACGTGCGAGTCGCCGAAGACGCCGAGGCGCAGCGGCGCCGCCCGGTCGCCGCGCGCGAGACGCGCGCGAAACGCGTCGAGCCCGTCGCCCGTCGCCGTCACGACCGCCAAGCCCGTCGTCGCGACGCCCGCCAAGCCCGCCGTTGTGAACCCGGCGATCAAGACCGGCGCCGAGAAGGCCGATGCCGCCCAGCTCGCGCGTGATGACGCCAGGGCCAAGGCCGATGCCGCCCAGGCGAAGAAGCTCTTCGCGTCGGCCGCCCAGCACAACAAGAATGCGGTCGCCCTTCACACCAAGGCCCACGCCCTGTGGGAGCAGCAGATGAAGGTCAACCACCAGGCCGCGCAGGAGTCCGCCGCGGCGGCCTACGACAACCGCATCGCCGGCGCGCTCAACGCCGAGGCCAACCGCCTCTTCCGCGCCGAGAACGAGCGCCGCCTCGCCCTCGATCTGCGCATCCGCGCCGACGGGTATGACCGCACGGGTCAGGTCGAGGAGCACACCGTGAGCGTTGGCGAAGCGGCCGTCCGCAGCGGCAACAACGCCCTCAAGGATCTCGGCAACATCGCGGCCTTCGCCAATGCCGTCAAGGACATCAAGCTCGACATCGCGGGCCAGGAAGTCCGCATCAAGGCGCACAAGGCAGCGGCCGTCGCGGCCTTCGCCAAGGCCAAGTCGCAGCGCGAAGAGGCGGTCAAGCACGAGGCCATTGC
>CAITLX010000358.1 GCA_903893335.1 uncultured delta proteobacterium
CGCCACCGTGCTGGTGGTGCGCGACGGCGCCGACCGCCTCGAGGTGTTCTGCGTCGAGCGCCACGCGCGCTCCGGGTTCATGGGCGGCGCGCTCGTCTTCCCCGGCGGCAAGGTGGACGTCGCCGACGCCGACCCCGCCTGGCGGGCGGCGAGCACCGGGGCGGCCGAGCGCGGCGCGCTGCTCGCCGGACAATCCGGCCCCGACCCGCTGACCCTGGCCGTGGCCGCCTGCCGCGAGCTGCTCGAGGAGGCGGCGCTGCTCCCGGTGCGCGGCGGCTCGCTCGGCGATGACGAGCTGCGCGCGCTGCGCGACGCGCTCCGCTCGCGCGCCTCGCTCCCCGACGAGCTCGCGCGCCGCTCGCTCTTGCTCGACACCGGCGCGCTTGTCCCGTTCGGCCGCTGGGTCACGCCCGAGGCCGAGTCGCGCCGCTTCGACGCGCGCTTCTACGTCCTCGAGGCTCCGCGCGGGCAGGCCGGCCTGCACGACGGGCACGAGACGACGACCAGCTTCTGGGCGCCCCCCGACGACGTCCTCGAGCGATCGGTCCGCGGCGAGGTGCTGCTCGCCCCCCCCACCGTCCGCTGCCTCGAGATCCTCTCGGGCGCCACCTCGACCGGCGACGCGCTCGCGCGGGCGGCGCAGCAGAGCCTGCTGCCCATCTGTCCGCTCTTCGTCCCGGACGCCGAGGCCCCGTACCTCGCGCTTCCGGGCGATCCGCGTCACCCCATCGACGAACGACGTATCGACGGTCCGACGCGCTTCGTGCTACGCGACGGACGATTCGTCAGCGAGCAACCCCCGCTCTACGCGCGCTGAGAGCGACGCGCCTCGTGGCGAAAATATTCATTTGAATATTTCACAGCCGTACCGTAAGGGTATTCGCAACATGGAACAGAAGGAAACTAGGCAGCCCGAGCTCTTCACCGCGAGCCAGCTCGCGCGCTTCTGCCAGGTCGATCTCAAGACGATCCACAACTGGTCCGACAAGGGCGAGATCCGGCACTTCCGGACGCCGGGTCGGCACCTGCGGTTCCGTCGCCTCGACGTCCTCGATTTCCTTCGCAAGTACGGCTACCCGATCCCCGAGGTCCTGCGCGCCGGCAAGCCCAAGGTCGTCGTCATCGACGACGACGCCAGCGTGCTCGCCTCCGTCCGCCGCGCCCTCTCGCGCCGCTTCGACGTCACGGCGTTCCAGGATCCGTTCGACGCGCTCGTCGCCGTCGGCAGCATCCAGCCCGACGCCATCGTGCTCGACCTCAAGCTCAAGGGCCTCGACGGCGCGCGCTGCATCGAGCGCCTTCGGGGCATCGACGCGACCGCCCACGTGCGCTGCATCGTCTACTCGGCCGCCGCCGAGAAGCAGCCGTCGCTCGACGCGGGCGCCGCCGACTTCGTCAAGAAGGGTGAGGTCGCCGAGCTTCGCGAGAAGCTCGAGAAGCTCACCGGCCTCGACGGCGACGAGGAGTGACGCGGAGCGCTGACGAGGAGTGACGCGGAGCGCTGACGAAGCGCTCGACACGGAGAGGCCCTCCCTGCCCTCGCGGCGCGGAGGGCCTTGCCGCGTCAGCGCCCCTCTCGGTAGGCCCTGATCGCGTTGACGACGGCGTCGGCGAGCTTCTGGCGGTACTCCGCCGTCGCGAGCCGAGCCTCCTCGCCCGGGTGCGAGATGAACGACGTCTCGTACAGCACGCTCGGCATCTCGGCGCCCACGAGCACGAAGAAGCCAGCCGTCTTCACGCCCTGGTCGGGGGTGTCCGCGTAGCGCCCCGCGAGCGAGGCGGTCGAGGTCCGCTGCAAGAGCTCCGCGAGGTGGCTCGACAGCGCCCCCACCTCGCCGAGGCGCAGGCGCGGCAAGAGCGAGGTGACCTGCGCGCCCGCCGCGAGCGACGCCGCGTTCTCGCGCGCCGCCACCCGCGACGCGATCTCGTCGCGGCTCGTGTCGAGCACGAAGGTCATCACGCCGCGTGCGGCGGCGTTCTCCGACGCGTTGCAGTGGATCGAGACGAAGAGATCGGCGTGGAACGCGTTGGCGCGCGCGGTGCGCTCGTCGAGCGCGACGTAGCGGTCGTCGTCGCGCGTGAGCAGCGTGAGGATGCCGAGCTCGTGCGCGAGCACCGGCGCCGCGCGGTGGGCGATGTCGAGCGTCACGTCCTTCTCGCGCAACCCCGTCGGACCGATGGCGCCGGGGTCGTTGCCGCCGTGCCCCGGGTCGAGCGCGACGCGCCGCAGCGGCCGCGCGTGCCCCGCGGGGACCGTGAGCTGCGCGGGCGGGTGGCTGGCCACGTCGACGACCACCCGGAAGGGCTCGGGCAGGTAGAAGACGCGCCGCCACGCCGTGGACGCGAGCTCGATCACGATGCGCGTGGAGCGCCCGCGTGCCTCTGCCCGCACCCGCTCGACCAGCCCACCGACCGGCAGCACGCGCGCCTGCGCGAGCGAGGTCCTGTCGAGCGTGACGATCAGCCGCGCCCCCTTCGCCGCGCGCCCCTTGGCATCGAGCGGGTTCGCCCCCTCGCGCCCGACCTCGAACGTCGTGGCACCGCTCAGCGTCACGACGATGCGCGCCCGGTCGGCGCTCCCGTACGGCTCGATGCCGACGACGCGGACGGCCGACGTCGCGGCGCTCGCGTCGGGGGCGACGTCCACGTCGTCCGCGGGGTCGGGCGGCGCGGGAGGAGCGGGCGGCGCCGCCTCGGCGTCGAGCAGCCGCACGACCGTGGACGCCGGACGCCACGGGTCGAGCTCGCGCATCACCCGGTCGAGCTCGGTCTTGGCCGCCGTGTCCGCGCAGCGCTTCTCGGCAAGGTAGGCGTCGCGCCACGCGTGGGTCGCGTCTCGCGAGACCTCGGCCGCGAGCCGCACGCGCGCGACGCTCGCCGCGCACGACGCCTCGCCCGTCGTCGCCCGCTCGACCGAGCGCCAGCGCTCGATCGCCTCGGCGGCGTCGGCCTCGACCCGGTCGAGCCGGTACGCGCGCGTGCGCAACCGAGCCGCGAGCTCGTCGAGCTCGGCGCCTCGCCCCGTGTCGCCCACCAGCGCGCGCGACGCCGCCACCGCGAGCTCGTCGGCGAGCGCGACGACCTCCGTGCGGGGCGGCAGCTCGCGCGCCTCGCGCACCCAGTCACGGGCGCGCGCGACCGCAGCCTCGACCGGCGCGGGAGCCGCAGCCGGCGCAGGAGCGTCCCGACGGCAGCCGCCGACGATCAGACACGCGATCACCGCGGTCGCTCGCCACGCGGCCAGTGAGGTAGGATGCATTCGCGTTCTTGTCCGGAGGTGCCCCGTGTCCGCTGCGAACCCGCCCGCCGATCCCATCTACGCCGACCGAGTCTCCGGCAGGAGCTTCCCGAACGCGCGCGAGATGATCAACCACTATCTCGGCGTGTTCGCCGAGCACGCCGGCATCGAGCGCGTCGAGCTCGACGCCAGCGGCCACGTGCTGCTCGCGCGCGGGTCCGCATCGATCGGCGTCAACGTGCTCGAGGGCCAGGGCGTGCTCATGATCTTCGCCCCCATCATGGACGTACCCGTGACCGGGCGCGAGGCGCTCTACCGCCGCCTGCTCGAGCTCTCGTTCCTCGCGACCGCCGACGGCGCCTTCGCCATCGCCGACGACAAGGTCGTCGTTCGCACGCTGCGCCGGCTCTCGTCGCTCGACTACGAGGAGTTCGAGGACCTCCTGCGCACCGTCGGCGAGATCGCCGACGAGTGGGACGACCGCCTGATCGCCGACTTCGGCACCTGACGCCCGCTTGCGCCCGCGATTCCGCGTGATAATGCTCCCCTTCGTGGTGCCGTCGTGACGACCTGGGAAGGGGGCTCGATCAACGCCGACGAGGCCGAGCGCCTCTCGGAGCGTTTCAAGCCCATTTGGGAGCTCGACGACGCCCCCTTCGCCGCACCGAACGCCGGCGACTCGATGCTCGATTCGCTCGCGGTCGGCGGCGGCCTCGCCCCCGAGATCGCGCTCGCGCTCGCCAAGCCCACGGCTGGGGCGGGAGCGTTCCCGCTCTCCAGCCAGAAGACGTTGCTCGGCATCGCGACCCCGGCCGACGAGAAGGCCGCAGCTTCGCGCACGCGCGAGGCCGCGAAGGCGTCCGTGTCGAGCGTCGCGTCGACCCCCGGCGCGGCGCGCCCCGAGCGAGCGCGCCGCGTCGAGGCGAGCAGCGCGCCCCGCGCCGACCGAGGCGATTCCCCCGCGCGAAAGCCGCGGACGCTCCTCTACGTCGTCGGAGCGGCAGCCGCCCTCGTCGCCGGCTACATCGCATTCGCCAGCCTGTCGAACGGCTCATCCGAGGGAGACACCTCGCCGCGGTCCGTAGCCACCACGCCCGCGGTCGCCGCTCGCCCCGCCGAGCCGCCCGCCACCGCAGCGACGGCCGAGCCCCCTGCCCGCCCCGCGGCCACCACGCTCGCAGCCACCACCGCGACGGCCTCCGCGGCGACCCCGCCGAAGGCTGCCGCCGCGCCGAGCGCCGTGCCTCCCACCGCACCCGCGAAAGCCACGGCGGCCGCCGTCGCAGCGCCGCGCCCGCAGCAGCCCCCGGTCGTGGTCGCAGCGCCGCCGCGGGCCGCTTCGCCAAAAGCGGGCAGCCAGCCGGCCGGTGGTGCTATCGTCCGATCCGCGCCGTTCTGAGCGTCTCGGGCAGGGTCGTCCGGCGCTCTCACCGACGAGGACGACATGCAGACACGCGCTTGCGCATTCTCCCTTCTCATCGCCCTCGCCCCCACCACGCTGGCCACCTCGCCGCTGCTCGCCCAGGCGGGAGCGGGCGACGCCATGACCGACATGGCCCGGCAGCGTTTCCAGGAGGGGGTGAAGGCGTACGACGCCAAGAAGTACGACCAGGCGCGCGTCGCGTTCCTGCAAGCGTACGCCCTCAAGCACCACCCGGCCGTGCTGCTCAACCTCGCGCAGAGCGAGCTACGCAGCGCCCACCCGGTCGAGGCCGCCCGCCATTTCGCCGCCTACCTGCGCGAGAATCCGTCGGCAGCAGGGCTCGAGCGCGCCGACGCCGAGAAGGGCCTCACCGAGGCACGCGCGAAGGTCGGGCGCGTCGCCATCGGGGTCAACGTCACCGGCGCCGACGTGTACGTCGACGGCGAGCTGGTCGGGCGCTCGCCGCTGTCCGAGCCCGTCGACGTCGCTCCGGGCAACCACGCGATCGAGGTCAAGCACAGCGGGCACTCCGCCGGCACCACGGTGACGGCCACCGTCGGCCGCGTGGTCAGCGCCGCGCTCAACATCGAGGGCAACGCGCCGCTGCCGATCGTCGCGCCGCTGCCGGGTTCGTCCGCTGCGCCCGCGCCGGTCAGCCCCCTGCAGCCGCCGCCCGACGCGACGCAGCCAAGCGGGCAAGCACAGCCGCTCGAGGCCCAGCCCTCCTCTGCCGCCATCGACACGTCGACCGCCTTCAGCGGCAAGCGCGAGCCGTTCCTCGTCTGGGCGCGGCACAGCAAGCTCGCCTGGGGCGGCGCCGCGCTCACCGGCGTGGGCGTCGTCACGGCCGTCGGCTTCGCCATCGCGGCGAAGAACAACGACAACAACGCGAACGACCTCAACGACCAGATCACGCAGCGCTGGGAGCAGAACTACGACAACGCTCGCGTGCTGCGGCCGGACGGTCACGTCTGCGGGCCGCCCGCGGTCACGCCGCGCTACGAGACGGCCTGCAACTCGCTGAAGGACGGCCTCGACGCGCGCGATCGCGACAAGACCTGGGCCACCATCGGCCTCGTCGCCGCTGGCGTCGGCGTCGTGGGAACGACGGCCGCGTACTTCCTCACGGCCAAGAAGGTCGACGACGGCGCGGCGCCGGTCGCTCCTCCGACCGCCGTCGTCCCGGTCATCGGACCGCATTTCAGCGGGCTCGCACTCTCCGCCTCGTTCTGAGCGTCGTAGAGCCGGAGGCGCGAGCCTCTGCGGAAGGTCGGCGGGCGCGAGCAGAGCCTCGCGGTACGTCCGTCGGTCCGAGCCGAGCCTCACGGTACGCAGGTCAACGCCCGGAGAGCCAGTCGCGGAACGTCGACCTCGGCACGCCGAGGGCGCGAGCTGCGGCGCTCGCGTTGCCTTCGTGGCGCTCGAGCAGCTCCCTGGCGTGGTCCGACGACACCTGCGCGCGCGTCGCGCACGCGACCGGGTGCAGGCTCCGCGCGACGTCGTCGGTGCAGATGCTGACGGCGGAGGCGCGCAGCGCAGCCCGGTAGAGCACGTTGCGGAGCTCGCGCACGTTGCCTGGCCAGCCGTACGCGGCGAGCTTGCCGACCGCGCCAGGGGTGAGCTCCTTCGCCCCGACCTCGTCGCGCAGACCTCGCAGGACGTGCTCCGCGAGCGCAGGGATGTCGCTCCGGCGGTCGCGCAACGGCGGCACGTCGACGAGGAACACGGCCAGCCGCTGGTAGAGGTCCGCGCGAAAGCTGCCCGCGCCGACGCGCTCGTCGAGCGACGCCCAGGTCGCGCTCACCACGCGGACATCGACCTTTCGCCGCAAGCGCGCCCCGACCGCGCGCACCTCGCCGTCCTCCAGCACCCGCAGCAGCTTCACTTGCAGGTCGAGTGTGAGCTCGGCGACCTCATCGAGGAAGAGCGTGCCGCCATGCGCCTCGGTGAACGCGCCGTCGCGCGCGATGTGCGCGCCCGTGAAAGCGCCTCGCTCGTGACCGAAGAGCTCCGCGTCGGCGAGCTCGCGGGGCAGCGTGCCCACGTTCAGCGGGACGTAGGCGCGCGCGTGGCGAGGCCCGATCGCGTGGATGGCGCGGGCGAGCACGTCCTTGCCGGCGCCCGTCTCGCCGCGCAGCAGCACGGGACCGCGCACCGCGGCGATGCGACGAACCTGACGCGCGACCTCTTGCATCGCCGTCGAGCTTCCGATGACGCCGGGCAAGGGCTCCACCGTGGGCTCGGAGGCCCCGAGCAACGCGGGCGCCGGCCCGCACGTGACCACCGCGCGCCCCGCCACGAAGCTCGCGCCCGGCTCGAGGATGGCGCGCTCGACACGCGCCCCGCCGACGACGACCCCGTTGGTCGAGCCGAGGTCCTCGACGACCGCCCGCCCGCGCTCGACCCGCACGCCGCAATGCCTCCCGCTCACCGTGCGGTCTGCGACGCGCAGATCGGCGGCCCGCCCCGAGCCGAACACCACGCGCTCCCCTTCTCGCAGCAGGAGACCGACGGGGCCGCAGGCTGCCCCCACCTCGATCCACCAGGGGCCTGCCGTCGCGGCCTGCCTCAGCTCCAGCGTCTCGTCGCCGCCCCTGGTGTCACCGACCTCGACCTCGCGCATCGGAAGGCTCCCTCTGGACCGGACGAGGTCCGCGCCGCCTTCGGCTCTCACCGGGGGGAGGTTGTGCAAAGCGGAGCCGTATCCATCGTCACCCGCTCGACACCGGGGCGACATGTCCCGCCGATAACTTGAGCGCGCTCCCGAGCAGGAGTACCTACACACTTGCGAAACGCCCGCGAAACGCGGCAACGAACGCCGCCGATCGGGGGGACCCCACGGCAACCCATTCGAAGAGGACGATCCATGAAGAAACTCACTGCAGTGGCGCTCACGCTGGCTGGCTCGCTCGTCGCAACGGCGGCGATCGCTGACGCCCCGGGCGCCGGGCCGGCGAAGTTCGGCACGGCCAACTCGATCGTGATCTCGGCCAACGCGCTCAACATCCTGAGCTACGCGTCGACCAAGCCCGACTCGGGTGACAGCTCGACCGACATGAAGCTCGGCGGCTTCACCGACCTCGCCGGCATCGGCGCCGACTGGTTCGTGGCCGAGAACATCTCGATCGGCGGCGGGCTCCAGTACCACACGAGCAAGGTCAAGGACACCGCGACCGAGATCTCGTTCCTCCCGCGCCTCGGCTACGTGATGGACATGGGCCCGAACGCCCTGTGGCTCCAGGCCGGCCTCGCCTACACCTCGTCCGACCCGGGCGGCGGCGCGGACAAGTCGAGCAAGATGGGCGTGCAGGTCGCGGGCAGCTACCTGTACTTCATCGGCGGCTCGCGCGTGTTCATCGGGCCGCAGGCGTACCTGTCGCTCGACCTGTCGAACAAGACGGGCGACAACAACGGCCCCAAGACGACGGCGCTCGGCGTGCAGGGCTTGCTCGGCACGTACTTCTGATCGACTCCGCTTCGCAGCACCCCGGACGCCCTCCCTCTCACGAGGGGGGGCGTTCGCGTTTTGTGCCGGTGCCGAGCGGCAGCCGGGGTAAAGACCGACGATGCGCTCGCGCCTGCCCCTCCTCGCCCTCCCCCTCGCGCTCGCCGCTCTCGCGCCCGACGCGCGCGCCGCCGAGCCGCAGCGAGCGGCGCCGCCCGACACCCGCTCGGGCCACTTCTACCTGGCGCCGAGCGTCGGCTTCGCGCGCCCGTCGGGCACGGCCGAAGCGGGGGTGCCGCAGTTCGACCGGGCAGCCTGGGGCACCTCCTACGGCGGACAGCTCGGCCTCGGCATCTCCCGCTACGTCATCGTCGGCGGGTATGGCGAGGTCGTCCGCTTCGGCGCGCCCGCCACCTGCGAGAGCTGCTCGGGCCACGGCTTCACGGCGGGAGCCTTCGCGCAATACCACCTCATCGACCACTCCCCCTTCGACCCCTGGGTCTCGTACGGCGTCGGCTGGCGCTCGACCACCTTCGCCACACCGGCAGGAGACGTCACCTACAGCGGAGTCGACTTCGCCCACCTCGGCTTCGGCGGCGATTGGTACCCGACACCCCTGGTCGGCTTCGGGCCTTACCTGACATTCGACTTCGGTCGCTACAGCGCTCGAACGCCGGGCACGATCGGCGACGGCGCGTTGCACTCGTTCATCGGCGTCGGGCTGCGCGTCGTCGTCGCGCCCTGAGCCCGACTCCCCCGCCGACTCGGACGCAGCCGCGTAGCCGCTGCGCGCCCCGATCGAGGGCCGCTGCGCGCCCACAATCGCGGCCACCCCGAACGCGAGGCGCACACGACGGCGGAGCGCGGCACGAAGCCGCGCACCCGCCGATCGAGGCTCAGGCGCTGATGGCGATGCCGAGGAGCTTGCGCAGCGCGAAGTAGGGCTCGGACACCGAGTAGACGATGAGCTCCTTCATCTTGTCGGCGGCCGCGAGATCCCCAGGCATCGCCGGCTCGGCGGCCATGATCTTCTTCGCGATGTCGAGGTCGCCCGAGAGCAGCAGGCCAGCGCGTGACGCGGTGAAGTCCACGGCCTGGCTCCAGCGCTTCACGTTGGCCTTCGCGCCATTCTCGACGAAGAGCTTCACGGCGCGCTGCAGCCCGTCGAGGTAGACGGGCTCCAGGTACTTCGCGAGCTCGGCGGCCACCGCGTTGACCTGCGGAGCGATCTCCGCGGGAACGGGGAGGTCGGGGCGCGCGATCTTGATGCCGGCGAACAGCACCTGCTTGAGCTCCGCCTCGGTAGCGAAGAGGTTCTTGATGTAATGCTCGCCGCGGTACCCGCAGAGGTGCTTCGCGCAGATGAACGCGAGCTCCTGCGGCGTGAAGCCGGTGAGCACGCTGCGCCCCGCGAGCGTCGCGGGGGGCGAGACGGGCTGCGCTCCCAGCGCGCCCTGCACGTCGCTGCACACGTACAGCTCGGGGCAAGCGACGCCGAGCACCGCCGCCGCCCAGCCGAACGTCTTGGCGAAGGTGACGGTCGAGGTCGCCGGGTCCTGCCGGAACTTCTTCTCGAGCACCGGAAGCTGCTTGGCCGCCTTGAGCTGCGCCATCTTCGCGGTCAGCGCTGCGCGCGCGAGAAACTCGTAGATCTTGCCGATGTACAGGTTCTCGTCGGCGTGGAAGAGGCCCGCCGCCCAGAGCTTGTCGTCGAGACGCCCCTTCACCGGGAGCATGCCGCGCGGGCGGTAATCCTCGAAGAACTGCAGCTCCTCGGCGTCCGCCTTCTGGAAGAAGGCGAGCGCGGCGGCGGTGCACCACGCGGCGTCGTAGGACTGCTGGCGCAGGTAGATCTTGTAGAGCGCGCGGTACGGCTCGGGGCGAAGCGGATCGCGCTGTAGGATCTCCTGCTGCTCGGCCGCGGCCTCGACGAGCCGATCGGTGCGCTCGTAGAGCTCCGCGAGGATCTGGCGCTCGACGATCTCGTCGGGGCGCAGCCGCGCGGCCATCTTGAAGGCCTCGACCGCCGGCACCGCGTCACCGAGGCGATCGCGGTAGATGATGCCGAGGTTGTGCCAGAGGTTGAACTCCA
>CAITLX010000359.1 GCA_903893335.1 uncultured delta proteobacterium
GAGCGGCGTATATCCGCACCCACTCGGCACGAGTGGCGAAATTGGCAGACGCAGTGGATTTAGGTTCCGCCGCCGCAAGGCATCTCGGTTCGACCCCGGGCTCGTGCACCACCTCCGCAGGGACGCAGCGGTCGGCGCTGCCTCACGGCCTGCGCGTCGTCGGCGGCGGCGTGTCGTCGATGTGCTCGAGCTCCACGTCGTTGATCGACGCAGCCGCGGGCGACGACGGCGCTGCCGTCGGCAGCACGAGCGGCGCGGGCGAGTTCGACACGCTCGTCGGCTCGGTGGGCGAGGAGAGGGGCGCGACGGGCGCAGCGGCGGGCGCCGCCGGGGTGAACATCGCGAACGACGGGCGCGCGGCCGACGCAGGCTGAGGCGGCAGCAGCGAGCCTCGCGCCGCGACGAGCACCGGCGCGGCCCCGCCGAGCCCGAAGCTGCGCGTGGCGATGAGCGTCGCGAGCACCGTGCGCACGACGTCGGGGGGCGCCGCCTCGGCGGCGAGCAGCACCGGGAGCGTGACGCCCTGCGCGCTCAGCAGCTCGACCACCGCGCGCTCGTCGGGCTCGAAGCCGAACGCCGCGACGTCGACCTCGGGCGCGAGGCGCAGCGTGTGGCCCGTCACGCGCTCGAGCACCGCGTCGAGCCGCTCGCGCTCGGGCTCGGCGCGGAACGCCGCGAGCACCACGGCGAGCGGCTCCACCTTGCCGCTCGTCGCCCCCGCGCGCCCCTCGATCAGATCCGCCGAGGCGTGGAACGCGAAGCCGCTCGCCTTCGGGAGCGACGCGAGCCGCGCGAGTCGGCCCGCGAAGTCGTGCGCGCGCGCGCCGCCGAGCGCCGACGCGGGGCCCTGGGCCTGCGCGCTCGACCAGAGGCGCGTGGGCACGCCGCGCTCGAGCACGATCGCGTGCTCGGCGCCGGCGTCGTCGAGCACCAGCGTGCCGGTGAGCGCCTTGTCGAGGCAGTAGACGAGCAGGTGCGCGACGGGCGTGCGACCGAGCGTGCCGCGCGCCGACGGCGTGAGGCCGGGGGGCACGACCGATCGCGTGGTGTCGCTGTCGCGCAGCGTCGGCGCCGACGGGCGGTCGGGCGCGGGGGCGCTCTCGGCGGGGAGCGGCGCCGCGAGGCGCGCGAGGCGCTGCGGCCGCTCGGTCGAGACCGTCGGCTCGTCGGCGGCCTCCGGGCTCTGCGCGATGAGGAAGCGCGAGGTGGCGAGATCGGCGGCGCGTTGCAGCAGCGGGTCGTGGGTCGTGACCACCTCGGCGACGGCACGCACGGCGTCCTCGGCGAGATCGACCTCGAGCGGCGTCGCGTAGGGGCGACCGTCGGGGTCGTAGAGCAGCCGCACGGTCGGCTCGGCGTAGTGCGCGGGGTGGCTCGAGGTCGCGGTGACCACGCCGCGCTCACCCGTCGTCAGCTCGACGATGGTGCCGGTCGGGAACATGCCGACCGCGCCGACCAAGAGCGCGACGACGGCGAGCTCGACCGCGTTGGGCGCCTCGCGCGTCATCAGCGCGATCGCCTCGTCCGGCGTCGCGAAGCGCTCGGCCCCCGGGTCGGGCGTGAGCAGCTCGTTGAAGCGGTGCGCGGCGGCCACGATGCGCGCCGCCACCGTGGGGGGGCGCGCGCCGTCGCCGTAGAGCGGCCCGAGCGCGCCGGCGCGGCGCAGCCACTGCGCCTCGTACGTGATGACGGCGCGCACGCGCGAGGCCTCGTGCAGCTTGCCCATCGCCGTCAGCACGAGCGCCGTGCAGGCGGGCAGGCGCGACTCCTCCTCGCGCGTGAGCGGGGGCGCCACGCCGCTCGCGAGCGGCGGCGGAGCGCCCGTGGGGGGCGCGACCACGAGCGCCCTGCCCACGTCGTGCAGCAGCGCCGCCATCGCGACGCGCGCGAGCACGCCGAGGTCATCGGTGAGCTGACGCGCCATGGCCACCGCGAGGATGGAGGTGTTGACCGCGCGGCCGGCGTCGTCGTGGTTGGCGTTGCGCATCGCCGTCACGCCGAGGAACGCCGGCGTGTCCCCCTCGGAGAGCGCGACGAGCTTCTGCGCGATGCGCTTGGCCTGGTGCGGCAGCGCGTAGCGCTCGGCCGCGACGTCCTCGAACACGCGGCGCATGACCACGATGGCCGACGCGTAGGTGCGCAGCACCTGCTCCTCGGGCGACACCTCCCCCTCGTCGTCGCCGAGCAGCGACGCGTCGACGTGCCGCAGCCGCACGCGCGGCGTCGGGTGCAGCAGCGCCTCGCGCGCCGACGGGTCGCGCAGCGCGGCGAGCAGCGCGACGACGAACGCGCGCACGTCGGCGGCGTCGGCGTCGGGCTTCCACACGATCTCCGACAGGTGCAGCTTCGCGAGCATCGCGCCGAGCTCGAGCGCCGCCTGGTAGACCGAGCGCGAGCCCTTGAGCAGCTGCCCCGAGACGAACACCGTGCTCTTGGCGAACAGCAGCGAGAGCGAGCTGTCGGCGCGCGCCGAGAAGAGGCGGATCGACTCGGCCGTCTGCTCGATCTGCTGCACGACGGCGGTGTTCTCGAGCGCGTGGATCTGCGCCGTCTTCACCAGGCGGTAGATCTGGAGCACGAGGCTCGCGCCGAGGTCGCGCGCCTGCTCGCGCCGCGCCAGCTCGGCGCGGTTCTGCAAGAGGCGATCGCGCGGGCTCGCTGCCTCGCTCATGACGCCGCTCCCTCGCGCGACCGGCTCATGAGGGCTTGCCCGCTGGCGCGTAGCTCGACGCATGGCTCGACGCGACGCCGAGGCGGCGGCGGATCTCGGCGGCGGCCGTCTCCATCGCGCCGCGCACCGCGTCGGAGTTGCCCCAGCTCGCGAGCGTCAGCTTCAGCTCGGCGGCCGACTCGGCCATCTGCGCGCGCTCGCCGAGAAGCTCGGCGGCCAGCACGCGCGTCTCGTCGATGGCCTCGCGCCGCAGCACGGGTCGGGTCGCGCAGAGGTCCACGCACAGCGCCTCGGCGCGCGCGGGCGAGAGCGCCCAGAGCGTGCGCAGCGCGAGCGCGCGCTCGTCGAGCGGCAGCCGGTGGAACGCCCGGCTCTGGATGCGCGCCACCAGCGGCGGCCCCGCCTCCATCACGCGGAAGCGCGCCATCGTGCGCAGCGCCGCCTGGCGCACCTCGGGGTTGTCGTCGGAGCTGAGCCGCGCGAGCTCGTCGCGCAGCCCCTCGCGCGAGGTGCTCGCGCGCAGCGCCACGGCGGCCACGCGCACCTCGGCGTGCGGGCTCGCCTCGGCCCGGTGCACGGCCTCGCGCGCCTCGTCGGTGCCCATCGCCTCGAGCGCCGCGAGCAGCACGCGCCCGCGCGACGCGTCCACCGTCGTGAGCAGCTCGCCGAGGTGGGCCTCCTGGCCGAGCCCCTCGCGCGCGAGGTAGCCGGCCAGCGGCGCGCGCACCGCGTCGGCCTCGATCTTCGCGGCGGTGGCGAGCACGGGCTCGAACCACCCCGCGCCCAGCTCGGCGAACACCGCCTCGAGGCCGGGCACGGCGTCGAGCGCGGCGGCCTCGTCGGCCTCGTCCACCATCGGGCGCGCGATCTCCTTGAGCAGCGCGGCGAGCGTGGCCTCGTCGAACACCGCCGCGACGACCTGCGCGCGCCAGGGCTCGCCGGGCGAGCGCGCCGCCATCGCGTCGCACACCGCGAGCAGCAGCTCGAAGAAGCCCGGCAGCGTGCGCGCCACGACGTGGTCGTGCAGCGCGCCGCGCATCGGCTCGACGGTGAGCTCGGAGCGGCCGTCGTCGAGCGCGTCGAGCCAAGCGTCGGCGAGCACCGACGCGAAGCGCGCGTCGTACTCCTCGGCGCCGAGCGCGAGCCCCTTGGCGAGCGACTCGCGCACCGGCGCGTCGAGCGCGAGGGCCGAGGCGTTGCGCGCGGCGCGCAGCGCGGTCGCGTGCATCGAGAACGCGATGGCGCGCGCCTCGAGCGAGAGGTGCTCGGTCGCCGCGCCTCGGCGCTTGGGCTGGGCCGACCCGCCGCCTGCGCCGTCGAGCTCGTCGAGGGCCGCGTCGCGCACGGCCTCGAGCTCGTCCTGCCCGTGGTCGTCGTCGCCCGCGTCCGAGACGGCGAGGAACGAGCCGACGATGACGCACTGCACGTGCTCGAGCGGCTTCTCCCAGAACGCCGTCGCGAGGTCGTCCTCGGGCGCGAGGTCGCGGCTCGGGTCGAGCAGCATCAGCGCGACGAGCGCGCGAAGCTCGTCCTCGGTCGCGCCGGGCAGCAGCTGGATCGAGCGAAAGCCGCTGGCGAACAGGTTGTAGGCGATCTGGTCGAAGGGGTGCAGCGGCTCCCACACCGTGAACGGCCCGTGCGCGAACGAGTGGGGCGCGACCGTCCAGCCGATCTCGGCCGGGCGCGCGGCGAGCGCGTGCGTCGTCGCCTCGACGACGACCGCGAGGTGGCGCGCCGCCTCGGGGTGGTGCCAGCCGTACTGGCGCGCGGTGGCCAGCAGCCGCTCGATGCGCACGAACAGCGCCTTCAGCAGCTGCGCGGCGGCCTCGTCCTCGGGCGTGGCCTCGCCCGCGCCCACCGTCTCGACCGCGGCGATCATCTCCGCGACGCGGTTCTCGGCGTGCGCGACCTCGGCGGTGCCCGACTCGAGCGCGGCGAGCACGCGCCCGAGCTCCTCGCGCATGGCGCGCGCGTCGGGGAAGCGGTTGCGGCGGTCCCACTGCAGCGCGCGGTCGATGAGCGCGACCACCGCGATGGGCAAGTCGGGCGCGAGCCGCGCGATCGACGCGGCGGGCTTGGTCGCCGCGAGCACGAGCGTCTCCTGCTCGGAGCGCCCCTGGTGCAGGCGCTGGCCGCCGATGAGCGTGTAGAGCACCGCGCCGACCGAGAAGAGATCGGCGCGGCCGTCGAGCGCCTCGCGCGTGCCCATCGCCTGCTCGGGCGCCATGAAGGCAGGCGTGCCGAGCGCGGTGCCCGTGAGCGTGGGGTCGACGCCGGCCTGGTACTGACGCGCGACGCCGAAATCGAGGACCTTCACGTCGCCGGTGCGGGTGACGAAGATGTTCGACGGCTTGAGGTCGCGGTGGATGATGCTCTCGGCGTGGCACGCCTCGAGCAGCGCGAGCACGCGGTCGGCGACGCGCAGCACGTACACCGGCGGCAGCTTCTTGCCCGCCCGCTTCCAGACGACGTCGAGCGCCTCGCCGTCGAGCAGCTCCATGACGAAGTAGGGCTCGTCGTCCTCGGTGGTGCCGTCCTCGAACACCGCGACGCGCCCCGGGTGATCGACCGCCTGCGTCAGGTAGGCCTCGCGCAGGAAGCGGGCGCGCAGGGCCTCGTTCACCGCGAACTCGCGGTGCAGCACCTTCACGGCGACGCGCTCGTCGGCGGAGCCCGTTGCCTCGTAGACGGCGGCCATGCCGCCGACACCGACCAGGCGCAGCAAACGCCAGCGCCCCCCGAGGACGCTGCCGATGCGTTGCTCGGCGGCGTCGGCAGGACGAACGGAGTCGTCACCGCGCGGGTTCATGCGCTCATCCAGCTTACCGGCAATCGGCTACCCGCACCAAGGCGGCGTGCTCGGAGCCAGCGGGCAGCCATCGGCACAGCTTTCCGCGCCTGCCCGAGCGAGGCAAGTCACGCGGGCGCATCGCCGGGCGCCGGCGCCGCCCCCAGGTCGAGCAGCGCGCGGGCCTCGAAGAGGTCGGCGACGACCCGGTCGGCCACCCCCTCGAACCCGTCGGCCCCATGCTCGGGCACGGCGATGACCCAGGCGCCGGCTGCCTGCCCAGCCCGGGCGCCCGCGAGCGAGTCCTCGAGCACGACGCACCCGCGAGCAGGGACATCGAGCCGGCGCGCCGCCTCGACGAAGATGTCGGGCGCGGGCTTGGGGCGGGCGACCTCCTCGCCCGAGACGACGGCGTCGAACCCCAGCGCGAAGCGCCCGAGCACCGCGTCGATGAGGTGGCGCGCCGACGACGAGGCGAGCGCGCAGGGGACCCTGCCGCGCGCCGCGTCGAGCAGCGCCTCGGCGCCTGGTTTGAGCCGAAGCTCGGCCACGCGCGCGACGAACGCCTCGACGATCGCGCCGGCGGCGCGCGCCGGGTCGGCCTGCACGCCAAGCTCGTCGCGCATGAAAGCGAGCGTCGTCGCGATGCCGCGCCCCACGCACGCGCGCGCGTGCGCGTCCGTCCAGGTCGCGCCGTGCGCCGCGGCGAACGCCCGCTCGACGTCGAACCAGAGCGGCTCGCTGTCGACGAGCAGGCCGTCCATGTCGAAGAGCAGCGCGGTGGGGCGTAGCAGCATCTTCGTCCAGGCTAGCCCGCGCGGCGCCGTGCGCGCACCCGCGTGCTAGGGTCCGCGCCGTGTGGGTGCGTCGTGCCGCCATCCGGCCCGTTCCGTCGTACGCGCTGCTCATGGCGCGGGCGCTCGGCGAGGTCGAGTCCGAGCTGGCCGACACCAGCGACGACGACGTCGGGCACGACGGTGACGACGGCGACGAGGGGGCCGACCTCGACGCGTACTTCACCGAGTTCGAGGAGCGCCAGCCCGCGCTCGCCGAGCACATCGCGCTCGTGCTCGGAAAGCCGCTCGACGAGACCGCGCTCGCGCTCGGCTACTTCCTGACGCTCGCCGTCTGGCTCGCGTTCGACCGCAATTTCGAGGGGCGGCTCGAGGTCGTCGGCGCCGACGCGGTCGCCGCGGTCGAGCAGTCGCTCGCGCTCGACGAGGAGCTTCGGCGGCTCGACCCCGCCGAGGCCGTCGACTCGGACGACGTGGTCGCGATGGAGCAGCCCCACGTGCTCGCGTTCGTGCACGAGCACCTCGACGCGGCCCTCGAGGTGCACGCCGGGGAGATCGACGTCGACGACGTGCACGCGATCTACCGCGTCGTGCTCGTCGAGGTCCTGGCGCTCTCGTACGCCGTGCGCCCCCCCGAGCACTACATCCTGCCGAAGACCGAGTTCACCGCGTAGCGAGCCCCTGCCCCGGGGCCGAGCTCACCGCGTAGCGTTCAAGGCGTCGCGGGGGCGACGGTGACGACCCAGCCGTGCGGCTCGTACGCGACGTCGTCGGGGTCGAAGGGGGTGTCGAGGTCGTCGTCGC
>CAITLX010000360.1 GCA_903893335.1 uncultured delta proteobacterium
CGCCAGGCGCCCGGGGACCCTGGCGGTCGTCGCGGGCGGCACGGAGTCCATGAAACGGGCCGGCAGCGGAGGCCCGGTGGCGGGACGAACGAGCTACCGGCAGGGGGGACCCCGAGGAGAGGGGTGGAGGGCTGGGATCGACGGCGGGGGGCGACGCTGCGGGGTCCGTCTTTGGGTCCCTGCCGCAGTCCGATCCACTCGCCTAGCGTGCGGCCGTCGCGTCGGGGGCCCGCGTCGGGTCCTCTCGTGCGCGACCTCTCCGGGGGGACGACCATGATGCGACATCGGGCGCTTGGCTCGCGGGTGGCTGCCGTCGCGGCGGCTGCGACGACGCTGGTGATCATCGGCGTGGCCAGCGGCGCCACGGGGGGCTTCGTGCTTCCCGTCGTCGACTCGGTCGGAACGGCGAAGTTCTCGAGCGAGGGCGGCGCGACGCCGCAGCGCACCACGCGCACCATCCCATACTGGGGCTTCCAGGCCACGGACCCCACCAACCACACGACGTACCCCGTGACGATGGTCGGGCGTGACCCGGCCGCGCGCACGAGCACCACGGTGCCGACGCTGATCGTTCCGATCAAGCTCGTATTCTCGGCCGCCGGTGGCTACGCGCTCGACGGGGCGAGCCGCGTCGCGGCGACGGTGTCCTCGCCCATCTTCTCCGAGTACGGGTCGTACCCCGCGATGACGGGGGGGGACGTCGGGCAATACGGCGACGTGTTCATGCGCGCTCAGTTCAACGCGGCCGGTAGCGGCTACCACGTCAAGCTCGGCGCGCCGACGGTGTCGCCCACCGTCACCATCAACGTGCCGAAGAACCACGGTTCGGTCGTGCAGACGCGCCTCGGCGCGGTCACGGGCCTCGCGGACATGGCCTGGTTCTCGTCTCAACTTCAGAGCCTGATGGGGCAAATGCACATCAGCTCGGGCACGCTGCCGATCTTCCTCTCGGACAACACCGTCCTTTACATCGGCTCGACCGACAACTGCTGCGTCATCGGCTACCACGGTGCGGGCAAGATCCCGGGCAATGGCCTCGGCGCGGTCAACTCCAACGGTCAGTCGGACATCAACACGTACATCTACTCCGCCTACACGACCCCTGGAACCTTCGGCGACTCGGGCGTGCAGGACATCCACGCGCTCGGGCACGAGGTCGCCGAGTGGCTCGACGACCCGTTCATCGACAATGCCGTCAACCCCTGGGTCACGCCCACTGCGCCCCAGTATGGCTGCACCACAGTGCTCGAGACGGGCGACCCGGTGGTGGGCATCTGGTACCCGCTGCTCGGCAACCCGGACCCGAACCCGCTCGCCCAGGGTTACTGGCACCCGGAGGACGAGGTCTTCTGGCAGTGGTTCTTGCGTCAGTCGCCGTCGAGCGCGTTCGGCGGAAACTACACGCTCATGGGGCCCTACAATCCGTACCCGGGGTTCCGTCAGCCGGCGACCGGCTGCAACTGAGGCACGCAGCGATCGACGCCCGAGCGACGGAGCAGCGGGCTCCGTCGCGGTGGGCCGACCTGCGCGCGCGGTCACGGCCGGCGCGGGGAGCTCCGATGGGCGCGTGCTGCGCGCGGTGACCCGCTCAGGGTCGCCGCGGGTCGGCCCGAGCGCATCAGCGAACGTTACGTAGCATTCTCGCTGCCCGCTCGAGCCCCCCCCGCTCTGCCCGAGTGGCTCGCGTTTCCTACGTGCCAAGGCGCGCCCTGAGCGGGCGTCGAGGGGCGCGGCACACCGTGGGTAGGTCGTGCTGCGCCCCTCGAGCCTCGCTGTCGCGATAGGCTCGCGGGTTACTTCGCGCCGTCGGCGCTCGCGAACGATGCGGTCAGCTTCGCGAGCGCGCCGGTCGCCATCGCCGGGACGCCGGCGATCTTCGCCTGCGTCTCGCTGACGAGCTTCATCACGTCGTCGGCCACCTTGTTGACGGCGGCCAGGTCCGCCTGCGCCTGCGCCTTCGCCTCCGCGCCGGCGAAGGGGTTCGCCGAGGTCGCCGACGCGCTCGCCGAGACCTTCGTCACGAGCACCGGCACCTTCGCCGCGACCCCCACGACGTTGCTCGTGAGCGTTGCGACGCGAGCGGGCGTGTCCTTCAGCGCGGCGACCGCGCCCTTGAGCGTGTTGAGCGCCGCCTCGAGCTCGGCCTTCGCGTCCGCGGCGACGTCAGCGCTCAGCGTGATCTGCACCTCGCCGCCGTCGAACGTGGCCTTCGCCATGCCCATGACAGCGCCCAGGTTCAGGTTGTAGCGCTGCGGGAAGCTCGCGAGCTGGTCGATCACCTTCTGGACGTCGTCGATGGGCTTGGTCAGGTCGGCCACCTGCGCCCGCAGCGAGGTCGGAATGACCTGCAGCTGCTGCATCGGCGTGAGGTCCGCCTCGGCCGCGCTGGCCGACTCGGGCGACTTCGCCGATTCGTTCGCGCCGGAGCCGCCACACGCGGAGCCGGCGAGGCCGAGGGTCAAGAGCGCACCGAGAGCGAGAGGGGCAGAACGCATGGTGGTTCCTTCTTCGTCCGCGCGACCCCCGCGGACGTGCCTCGCGCACCCGGATTGGGCGTGAGGCATACGCGGGCTGGGGTGCGTGGTTTGAATTCGTACAAGATTTCCGCGCTGAGCGGCGAACCAAAGAGAGCAGCGGGGCTGAACATCGCTGATGTCGCCCCGCTGTTGCACGCTGGTGCCAGGCAGGCCGTCAGCCCCACGAGACTCCACGCAGCCGCGTCACGCCATGACGCCGACTGGACGCTCCCGACAGGCCCGAGACGCGGGTGACGCGTTCGTGTTGGTGAAGCGGAAGAGCGGGTCGCGCTGATCAGGCCTTCTCGAGGACGACCAGGCGTCCCGTCGGCGTCGCGACGGTCCGTAGGTGCGCGAGCCTGTGCGTTCGCAGCGCGTGGCCTGCCTCGGCTAGCTCCTCGTCGGCGCGCTGGCCTTTGACGAGCACGAGGCGGCCGCCCGAGCGCGCGAAGGGCGCGGTGAGCGCGACGAGCGCCTCGAGGCGCGCGACGGCGCGCGCGACGACGACGTGGGCCGTGCCGCGGAGCGGGCCTTGCGCGGCGGCCTCGGCGCGCTCGGCCACGACGCGCACGTTCGACAGGCCGAGCGAGGTGGCGACCGACGCGAGGAACGTCGCCTTCTTCTGCGTCGCCTCGACGAGCACGACGCGAAGGTCGGGGCGGGCGATCGCCAGGGGCACGCCGGGCACGCCTCCGCCGGAGCCGACATCGACGAGCGTCGCGCCCGCGGGCACGTCGGCAACCTCGCGCACGATGGCGAGCGCGTCGAGCGCGTGGCGCGACCAGGCGTCGGCCGGCTCGACGATCGCCGTGAGGTTCATCCGCTCGCTGGTCGCGATCAGGCGCGCGAGGTAGTCGCCGAGCGTCGCGATCGCCCGAGGGTCGAGCGCGACGCCGAGCGCGGCCAACCGCTCGTCGAAATCGCCCGGCGGGGCGAGCCCCGGGACGTCGGGGATCGTGAGCGGCGGGCGGGCGGACGGCATGGCGCCGGACGATGCCGGACGTCAGCGGCGACCGCAAGACGACCCGCGGGTCGGGTCGGTGGGCGGGAATCTTCGTCTCGGGGAGCGGCGCGGGCGACGCGTCGCCCCCCGCTCGGCCCCACGGAGCACGCATCCAATGTGCCAGGTGGCAACGGCGGCGTAACACGCGGAACGAACGGAACACGAGGCACAGTGTGGCGCGTGACGCACGAAACGGAAAGGCGCATCCATGCCCTCGCCTGACGACATGTCGGTCACGGAGGTGGGGCATGAAAAGGTCGATCGCAGGGTCCTTGGTGGCGCTCTCGTTGCTCGCAGCGTGCGGAGCTTCCCCCGACGGCGAGGGCGAGGCGGGGGTCGGCGCGCAGGGCAGCGCGCTCACCGCGCAGCGCAGTTACTGGCTGGTCGCGAACGACGGCGCGGCGTTGCCGGCCAACCTCGCGGCGCGCGTGACGGCCGCGGGCGGCACCGTGACGCGGACGCTGTCGTCCGTCGGCGCGGCCATCGCTACGTCGTCGAGCGCGACGTTCCAGAGCAACGCGGCGAAGATCGCCGGGCTGCGCGCCGTCGCGCCGAGCATGACGTGGAGCCTCGCGAAGCCCGCGAAGACGGCGCGCATGTCGGCGGCTGCGTCGCAGGCCTACGCGCAGACCGCGGCTCCGGGCGATTTCCTCCTGCCGCTTCAGTGGGGCATGACCGCGGTGCACGCCGCCGACGCCTGGACGCGCGGCAGCCGCGGCGCCGGCGCTCGCGTCGCGGTCATCGACAGCGGTTGCGATTACACGCACCCCGACCTCGCGCCCAACGTCAACGTGGGCCTGAGCGTGTCGTTCGTCCCGGGCGAGGGCGTGCTGCCGCTGCCCGGCACCGAGTTCGATCACGGCACGCACGTCGCGGGCATCATCGCCGCAGCGGCCAACGAGTTCGGCGTCGTGGGCGTCGCGCCCGAGGCCGAGCTCGTGTGCGTGAAGGTCTTCTCCGCCGCCGGGACGACGACCGACGGCGACATCTTCGGCGCCATGCTCTACGCCGCGCAGATCGGCGCCGACGTCGCGAACATGAGCTTCGGAGGCTCGCTCAAGCGCAGCGGCGCGTGCGACGCGTCGGGCTGCTACACGGCGAAGGACGCGAACGAACTCATCGTGCTCTACAACCGCGTCGCCAACTACGTGCACGGCCAGGGCACGCTGCTCGTGGCAGCCGCGGGCAACGAGTCGACCGACTTCGATCACACCGCGAACCTGACCTTCATCCCCGCGCAGATGCCGCACGTCGTCACGGTGTCGGCCACCGGTCCGAAGGGCTGGGCCGTCAACCCCGCCCCCGATCTCGACGTGCCGGCGTTCTACACGAACTACGGATCGAGCGCGGTCGACCAGGCGGGGCCCGGCGGCAACGTCGACTTCGACCTGATGAACAGCGGCGCGATGTGCGGCCCGGGGCTGCCCTGCTGGGCGCTCGACATGGTGCTCAGCACGGTGCCGGGCGGGTGGAGCTGGGCGGCGGGCACGTCGATGGCGTCGCCGCACGTCGCGGGCGTCGCCGCGCTGATCGTGGGCAACCACGGCGGCCGGCTCGCCCCCGATCAGGTCGCCGCTGCGCTCCGCGCGTCGGCCGACGACCTCGGCAAGCCGGGCAACGACCCCTGGTACGGCCTCGGTCGCGTCAACGCCGGCGCGGCGTCGCTCCGGTAAGCCCAGCACACCGACCGGGACAGGCAGAGCGCGCTCGGGGGTCGCCGTTCGTTCGGCGGCCGCCCCGAGCGCGCAGCCCGCGCGCGATCGCCCGGCGCGGTCAGAGCCAGCCAGCCTTCTTCCAGGCGGCGCGCACGTCGGCGGGCAGGCGCTTGGCGAGCGCCTTGAGGTCCTTCTCCATCGTCTCGGCGTCTGCGCCGTGCAGCGCGACGACGCAGAAGTCGTCGGTCACCGGGAGCCCCGCCCACGCCGACGCAGGAAGCTCGGCGGCGAGCGTCGCGAGCAGCTTGCGCGCGGGCTCGATCTTCCCCCCCTCGACGAGCAGCTGGTTGGCCGCGCGCGAGGCCTCCAGGAGCGCCGGGTCGTCGAGCGCGAGCGCCGGCGTGTCGATGAGGCGCCACTCGGCCGGGTTCCACAGCCGCTCGGCGGAGTCGAAGCCCGCGCGGTAGGCGGCCTCGCCGATCGCGAGCCGTGGCGGCAGCACCTCGCCCTGTTCGAGCTCGTAGACGAGCGCGAGGCAGAAGACGGGCTCGGTCAGCGTCAACCTCGCGAGCGTCGCGGGGACGACCTCGCGCAGGCGCTCGTCGATCGTGCGCAGCAGCGCGGGCAGCCCCGCCTTCTTCGCCTTCGCCTCGTACACGACGCGCACGTCGCCGCGCGTGACGCGACGCAGCTGCACGAGCGTGCCCGCCGCGTCGTGATCCATCTCGAAGCGGTCGTCGCCGAGCGAGGGGTTCGCCACGCAACTCGGGCGCCCCAGCGCGTCGTACGCGTAGGTCGAGACGAGCTTCCACCCCTTCTGCTCGAGCACCTCGTACGAGACGGCGCGCCCGCCCGACAGCGCGTAGCGCCCGACCCACGCGAGGCGCAGCGCGAGGTCGAAGTCGCGCGCGAAGTGGAACACGCGCACGGCGTCGTCGCCCCACAGGTAGACCGACTCGGCCGACACTGCGGCCTCGCCGTCGATCGGCCAGAAGCGGCGCATGAAGGCGATGCGCCCGGCGGCGTCGACGCCGACCTGCCCGATGTCGCTCCCCTTCTCGGCGGGCTCCGCGGCGAGCAGCCTGTCCTTCGGCATCCCGCCGGTCAGCGCCTTGTACGGCTCCGGGCTGCGGGCGGTGTAGCCCTTCCACCACTCCGTCGCGCAGCCCGAGGTGCTCGCCACGAGGGCGTCGCGCCCCCCGACGGATGCCAGCATCTCCAGGGCCTCCGGTACGACCATGCTCATGGGGCGCGATGGTCGCGGCGCAGCCGGGGGCGCGTCAAGCCGGCGGGCGCTCGCCTCCGCTGCGGCGGTAGCCGGACTCCTGCCGCTTTGGTCCCTTCTCCCGGTTGACCAGGGTCGGTGCGGAGCCTATGCAAGATCCTTGCAGCCGGGCCTTGCGCATCGCGCATCCTTGCGGTGCTGGGGAGGCCCTCCCGGAGCGTTCGCGCCACCGCTCGTGAGCGCAGCGGCGCCTCCTCCATGACCATCTCCTCCGAAACGCTGCTCGCCATCTTCGCCCTCCAGCTGGCGTTGCTGTTCGCGATGGCGCTTCCCGCCTGGCGAACGCGCGGGGTCTCGCCGAGCGCGCGGCTCATCGGGCTGGGGATGCTGCTGACGGTCGTGGGAATCGCGCTCAAGTCGAGGGAGGGGGCGTTGCCGGCCATCGTCAGCAACGGCGTGGGTCCGTCGCTCATTCTGTTCGCCCTCTGCGGGATGCTCCGGGGTCTCCGGCAGGTGTTCCGCATCCCCATGTCGTCACGCGCGGACTGGATCGTGGCCGCCGTCGCCGGCGCGGTGGTGCTCGCCCTCTGCCTGGTCGAGGGCGACACGCAGGTGAGCGCGCTGCAGCGCGCGCGCATGGCGACCCACGCCAGCGCGACGCTCGCCCTGACGGCGTGGTGGCTGCGCGACCTGCATCGGTTCACCTCGCGCCCGAGGTCGCTCGCAGCGCGCTACCTCACGGTCGCGGCGTGCCTCTCGCTCGCCGCCAACGTCTTGCGCTTCATCGCGGCGCTCGTGGCGCCTCTCCCGCGCGAGGGGCTGCACGCCGCAGTGTTCGTGGCGCTCGGCACGGTCATGGTCACCTCGATGCTCTCGATGGTCGGCGTCATCCTCCAGCTCGAGCTTCGGGCGCGCGAGGAGCTGAAGGACGCGAACGAGCGGCTGAGCCGCGAGGCGTTCACCGACTCGCTCACCGGCATCGCCAACCGCAGGCGGTTCGAGACCGACGTCGAGATCGAGATCGCGCGCTCGCGGCGCAAGGGGTGGCCGGCGGCGCTGATGCTGCTCGACATCGACCGCTTCAAGCTGATCAACGACCGGCTCGGCCACCCGACCGGCGACGTCGTCTTGCGCGAGGTCGCGGCGGTCTGCCAGCGCGAGCTCCGGAGCTACGACCTGATCGCGCGCTGGGGCGGCGAGGAGTTCGCGGTGCTGCTCTGCCGCAGTGCGATCTCGACGCCTCGCGCGTCGTCGCGGCTCGAATGCTCGCCGCGGTGCGGGCCCTGTCGATGCCTGTGCTCGACGGCGCGCGGGTGACGGTGAGCCTCGGGGTGGCGGCGATCCTCGACGGCGAGGACGCCTTCGCGCAGGCCATCGACCGAGCCGACGCCGCCCTCTACCGGGCGAAGCGCTCGGGCCGCGACCGGTTCGTCGTCGCGGACGACGGCCTCGTCAGCGAGGCGCCCGTCGCCCACGCTGCGGCGCTGTAGAGGCGGCGACCGGCTACTTGCGCGTGGCCGGCGCGGGAAGGGGCAGGGCCTTCGGCGGAGCCGCGACGACGAGCAGCCCCGTGCCGCTCACCGCCACGCCCTGCGGCCCCTTGGCGATCTCGGCGTGGATCGACGTGGCCTTGCCCGCGAGCATCGCCGGCACCGTCCAGTCGGCGTGCGCGTCGCCGTCGGCGCCGGTCGTCGCGGTCGCGACCTCGCCGCCTCCGAGGACGAACGACACCGCGTAGCCCGCCTGCGGCTTGCCCCCGAGCGCGAGGTGCGCGCCGAGGTGCGCCGTCGCGCCCGCGGCGGCGTCGACCTTGGGGACGTCGAGCAGGGCCGGCGCGACGGCGACAGCGGCCGACGTCGGAGCGGCGACGACCGCCGCCGCGGGCTTCGGCAGCACGACCGAGCCGTCGAGCACGAGGAGGAAGAACACCTCGGTCCTCTCGGGTTCGACGACCGGCTTGCCCGGCTCGTAGCGCGGGCGCGCCATGATGTCCCACGAGATCAGCGCCGGCAGCTTCTTGCCGTGGTGATCGGCGAGGCTCTGCAACAGGGGCGCGACCTTGAAGAACGACGTCGTCTGCCCCGGTACGAGCTCCTCGCCGACGACGCTGTCGTTGACGCCGTGCGGGCGGGCGCCGAGCGCGACGAAGAGGCTCTTGCCGGGGAAGCGCGCCTGCAGGCCCGGCCAGTCGACGAGGTAGTCGTACGCGATGACGCCGTCGGCCGTCGCGTGCACCTCGACGTTCTGCGGCGACACGAGGTGGAAGTACTTCGACATGGGCTGGGCGTCGGCGGGCGCGGCGAGCGACGCGAGCGCGGCGGCGGCGAGGGCGAACGTGACGGAGAGGGTGCGGCGGCGGATCATCGGGAGGCTCCTGCGTGGATGGGCGTGGGCCCCGGCGTCGGCTGCACCGGCTGCACGCCGAGCTTGGCGTTGACGGTCGCCGGGTCGGCCTGCGGCGGGAAGCGCGGGTCGGCGGCGCGCACCCATATCGCCGCGCGCCCGACGTTCGAGCTGCCGTAGGCCAGGTACATGTAGCCCGCCTGCGAGCCGTGGCCCGCGGTCTCGCCCCAGGTCGTGCCCCACGAGTTGCGCACGATGAACGCGCCGAGCGCGTCGTCCCAGCCGACCAGCACGACGGCGTGGTTGCCGTCGTCGCTGTCGGCCGGGAACGGCTCGTCGTAGACGCCGCCGCCGTACGCGATGAACGCGTCGGTCGCCTGCACGCTGACGGCGATGGGGCCGAACGTCGTGATGGCCAGCTTCATCTCGGCGGTCGTCGTGTGCGCCGTCGCGCCCGCCCAGCCCCACGCCCCGACGTGGATCGGGCCCAGCTTGCCGTCGCACGGCGTGACCATCGCCTGGTAGGGCGCGTCGGCCTCGGGGGGCAGGCCGTTGTACGTGAGCCACGTCGCCGCCCGATCCAGGAAGCCCCCCTTGCACGAGCCTCCGCTGCAGCTCAGCACCTCCTGCTCGGCGGTGTCGATGGCCGGCGCGGCGCCGAAGCGCAGGTGGTACGAGGCCTCGAGCGCGCCGACCGTGGCGAACGCCCAGCAGGCGCCGCAGTTGCGCTGATCGTGGATGGCCTCGACGACGCCGTACTCGCGGTAGTCGAATCGCTTGGCGGCCGGGTCGAACGTGGGGGCCGCAGGCGGCTTCGCGCCCGCGTGCGCCGCGACGTAGGCCGCCGAGGCGCGGTCGTCGGCTGCGAGCACGGCGGCCTGCACCTTGCGCCGCGCCGCGATGCGCGCGTCGAGGTCGGGCGGCAAGACGAGGCCGAGCAGCTGGTCGCGGGGGCGCTCGAGCGCGCCGGTGTAGCCGACGACGTAGCGCAGCTTCTTCGCCGCGATGTTCGCGCGCAGACCCGCGAGCAGCGTGCGCACCGCCGCGGGCGCCGTCGCCTCGCGCGCCGCGTACGCGGGAGCGAGCGTCGGCGCCGCGGCGACGAGCGTCTGCGCCCACAGAGGGGTAGAGGCCGCGAGCGCGGCGAGCACGAGCGCTCCGTTCACCACACGACGATCAGCGAGCTTCATGAAGGGCCCTCCGGGGCGGGCGCCGACGAAGGCGCACTGCACGAATGTACTACGACGCTCGTAAATCCGATCTTCCCTCGAACTTCGTGGTCGCGACTGCGGCGTCGCTCCGGTACGCGCCGCCCCCGGGCTGACGCGCGCGCCGTGCGCTGCTACCGGCGGCGCATGGCGACCTCGCTGCAGCTCTTCGGCACCACCACCTCCCCCTTCGTGCGCCGCGTGCGCGTCGTGTGCCTCGAGAAGGGCGTCGCGTGCACCCTCGTGGACGCGAGCACGCCCGACGGGCAGGCGGAGCTTCGCCGCCGCTCGCCCGTGTGGAAGGTGCCCGCCGCGCTGTTCGCCGACGGCCGCGTCGTGTGGGACTCGCGCGTCATCCTCGACGAGATCGACGCGCTCGACGGCGGCAGCGCGCCGCTGCGCCCGATCGCCGACGACCCGCGCCAGCGCACCGACGAGCAGAACCTCATCCAGGCCACCGACGAGGCGCTGCTCGCGCTCGTGCGCCTCTTCTACCTCGGCAAGGAGGGGCTCGACCTCGCGAGCGCGCCCTACCTCGTCAAGGAGCGCGAGCGCGCGCTCAACCTGCTCGCTTTCCTGAACGACCGCGTGCGCGGCGCGTGGTGCACGCCGGTCGAGGGCTTCGGCCGCGCCGAGCTCGCGCTCACCACCGCGCTCGCGTGGATGCGCTTCCGCGGCGTCGCAGACGTCGACGCGTTCCCCCACCTCGTCGCCTTCGAGCGCGCGCACGCCGATCGGTCGTCGCTTCGCGCCACCCTGCCGGGCTGAGCGGAGCGGGCCGAGCGCGCGGCCCCGTTGTCACGGGCGCCTCGCCTGGGCCAGGATCGCGCCATGCGCTTCCTCCACACCATGCTCCGCGTCCGGGACCTCGACCTGGCGCTCGACTTCTTCGTCGGCAAGCTCGGTCTGCGCGAGGTGCGGCGCACGGCGAGCGAGGCGGGGCGCTTCACGCTCGTGTTCCTCGCGACGGGCGCCGAGGGGGACGGCGCGCAGGTCGAGCTGACCCACAACTGGGACGAGACCGCCGCGTACCCGACCGGGCGCTTCTTCGGCCACCTCGCCTACGAGGTCGAGGACATCTTCGCGGCGTGCGAGCGGCTGCGCGCGGGGGGAGTGGCGATCCTCCGGCCGCCGCGCGACGGACGCATGGCGTTCGTGAAGTCGCCCGACGGTCACTCGATCGAGCTGTTGCAGCGGGGCGCCGCGCTCGCGCCGCGCGAGCCCTGGGCCTCGATGCCGAGCCAGGGGGAGTGGTGAATCGGCTCGCGCGCCGAGCGGGCTTCACGTCGAGCGCGAACGGTGCGAGGACCTCGCTCGACGGCGCGACGCGCCGTCGATCCATCGCGCACCTCTGCTGCTCCACACCATGAAACACCACGCCTTCAGCGCCCTCTCGCTCCTCCTGCTCGCCACCGCCTGCTCGTCGGGAGACGCCGCCTCGACGCCCGCTGGTGGCACCGGCGCCGACGCCGGAGCGGAGGCCGCCGACGCGCCGACGGCCAACCCGGGGGCCGACGCGACCGTCGCCGTCTTCTCGCAGGAGCCGGTCTACTTCGCGGGCGCCGACAACAAGCGCAACGTCGACGCCACCATCGACTTTCCGGCCGACGGCTCGTACGCGAGCGTCACCTTCCGCGTGACGCTCGACTGCCCGAGCGGGCGCTGCGATCCGTACGATCGCTTCGGCTCCATCGGCATCGTGCCCGACGAGGCGAGCGACGCGACGATCGAGCTGGTGCGCTTCGTCACGCCGTTCGGCGTGGGCGCCGACTTCTCGTGGGACGCGACCGATCTTCGCCCGTTGCTGCGCGGCAAGGTGCACCTGCGCGGCTTCATCGACACCTGGGTCGGTCCGGGCAGCCCCTACGGCGACGGGTGGCTGCTCACCGCGAGCGTCGAGATGACGGGGGGCACGCCGGAGCACGAGCCGCTCGCGGTCGTGCCGGTCTGGACGATGCGCAGCGTGACCTACGGCGACCCGGCGCACCCGACGTCGGAGTTCGTGGCGCCCGCGACGCTGGCCGTTCCGTCCGGCGCGACCCAGCTCGCGCTGCGCTCGTTCGTGACCGGCCACGGCCAGGGCAACGCGGACAACTGCGCCGAGTTCTGCGCGAAGGACCACACGATGACCGTGGGCGCGACGCCGTACGTCACGCGCCTGTGGCGCGACGACTGCGCGACGAGCGGCGCTCCGGGCCAGCACGGCACGTTCCAGTACGCGCGCAGCGGCTGGTGCCCGGGCGCGTCGGTCGAGCCCTGGACGGCCGACGTGACGGCCGACCTCGCGCCGAGCGTCACCGTCGCGTACGACGTCGAGGCGTTCGAGAACACCTGCCGCCCCGACGCGGCGACGTGCAGCGGTTGCTCGCTCGGCACCGGCTGCGCGTACGACGATGGCGCGCACACCGAGCCGCACTGGTTCGTCTCGGCGCTGCTCGTCGCCAGGCGCTGAGACGACCGGGGCCCCCTGCGGCCCGTCCGCTCGTCGCGCAGCTAGCGCGCGCCTTCGCCCGCGTGGGGCGGGCGCAGCGCGTCGCGCTCGGCGGTCAGCGCGGCGACGAGGTCGGCCGCGGACGCCTCGCGCGCGAGCGTGACCGCCTCGTCGAGATCGCGCGCGGCTGCCTCGACGTCGCCGAGCCGTCGCACCACCCGCGACGCGCGCGCGAGCAGCGAGGCG
>CAITLX010000361.1 GCA_903893335.1 uncultured delta proteobacterium
ACGTCTTCGAGGGTGCTGAAGGCGCGATCGCTGCAGCTGAGAAGCTCACGGGACTCAAGGTGAACCACTATCTCGAGGCGAACTTCGCTGGCTTCGTGAAGGCGGTCGATGTGCTCTGCGCCACCGAGACGACGTAGGCGGGGGAAGTCCCCAGCTACGCTCGGGCGACATGGCGTGCGCCGGAACGACCGTATCCCTCAAAACGGCTCCTCATCCTCCGGCCCGAACTGCACGGGGGTGACCTCGGTCAGGTCGGTCAGCTCGACGAGGCCCTTGTCGATCGCAGCCTGCAGCAGGCCCCCGGCGGGCTCGGTGCCGACGAAGTGCAGCGCGTCCTTCGCGCGGGTCACCAGGGTGTAGAGCCAGCGCTTGCCCTGCTCGCGGTTCGGGTAGTGCGTGTCGGTCGGGTCGAGCCCGATGACGACGTCGAACTCGAGCCCCTTGACCTGCCGCAGGTTGGTCACCGACACCCCCGCGCCGAACGAAAAGTCCTTGTTGCGACCGACGCGCACCGATGCGCCGAGCTCGGGGAGCGCAGCCTGCAGCGCTTCGACGTACCCATCGACCTGACCGGCCTTGGCGCAGACCACCGCCACGTGCGCGGCCGGGTTTTCCGCGACGCTCGCGCGCACGAGCGCGGCGACGCGGCTCACCACCTGCCCCGCCTCCACCACGGTCATCGTCGGCCGGGGCCCCGGCCTCCCAGCAGGCGACTGGTCGCCCACCACGATGTCGGCCACGGCCATGATCGCCGAGGTCGAGCGGTGCGGCACCTCGAGCTTCGCGACCGAGGCCCCCTCGACGCCGAGCTCGCGCGCCAGGGCGTCCCAGCCGATGAAGTCCGCCTCGGGCACGATCTTCTGGTTCGTGTCCCCCACGATGGTGACGCCCGTGCGCGAGCGCACCGCTGCGAGCAGCACCGTGAGCTCGACGGCGCCGAAGTCCTGCGCCTCGTCGATGACGAGGTGGTCGAACACGCGCACCTCGTCCTCGTGGTCTTTGTCCGGCAGTCCGCCGTGCTTCAGCTGCAGAAGGCGCAGGAGGATGGCAAGGTCGGCGAACGAGATCTTCGAGCCGGGGCGCCGCTCGTCGCCCCCCTCCCACTGCAGCTCCTTCTGGTACGCGATCATCGCGTCGATGTCGGCCGGGCTCGCGCCCGGCAGGTGCTCGACGAGCAAGTCGCGGTCGGTGAGCAGCCGCAGCAGCTCCTCCTTGTAGCGGGTGAAGCGCTCCATCGCGCGCGTGAAGACGACGTGCACGGCGGTCAGGCGCTTCTCGTCGCGCGTCGTCGCCGCGCCATCGCGGGCGCGCAGCGCCTCGGAGCGCAGCAACGCGATCCTGCGCGCGACGGGCGCCTCGCTCGCGCGAAAGCGCGCCATCCACTCGCCGGCGCGGTCGTACGGCGCGAGCTTCGCCTCGAGCCATGCGTCGAGCGCCCGCGACTGCCGCGCCACGAACGCGTCGGTGGCCCGCAGGATGCCGAGCTGCTTCTTCAGCGCCTCGGCCTC
>CAITLX010000362.1 GCA_903893335.1 uncultured delta proteobacterium
CGCTTGGCGGGCGCGGGGGCGGGCGCGGCGGCCGGCGCGAGCGCGGGCTGCGGGCGCCCCATCGCCGCGGCGACCTCGGGCGGGACGTCGTCGGGCCACACCATCGCGCGCTCGTCGCGGCCGACCAGCGCGAAGACGGCGCTCCAGGGCAGGCGGCACCAGAACGGCGTGCGGTTGAACGAGAGCGTGCAGCTGATGCCGTCGTCGTCGACGACCAGATCGCGGATCGGCACGGGCATGTTGAGCCCGACCTCGAGCGTGAGCTGCGGCTGCTTCTTGAACCAGGCCGGCACGATGACCTCGGGCTTGCGCGGATCGAGGTGCACGAGCACGTCGGTCGCCTCGAGCAGGGCGAGGGCGACCTCTTTCTTGGGCGGAAGCGGGCGGGGCGGCATGCGGTGGGGTCGGCGGAGACTAGCGAGTTCGGCCTCTCCGCGCGAGGCTCGCGTGTCGGTGGGCCCTCTCGCCGCGCTCAGGCCCGCGCCTTGCGCGCGCCGAGCACGACCAGCGTCGCGCCCGCGATGACCGCCGCGCCGCCGAGCGCCTCGCGCGGCGAGGGGAAGAGCCCGAGCGACAGCGCGCCGATCAGCACCGAGCCGACCGACTCGCCCGGCGACACGAGCGCGACGAGCGAGGGGGGCAGCCGGCGCGCGGCGAGCTGCACCAGCGTGTGCCCGATGAGCGTCGGCACCAGGCCGAGCACCACGACGGCGGCCAGCGCGCGCCCCGGCGCGGGCGCGAGGCGCAGCCCCGCCGCGCCGCAGCCGACGACGAGCACGAGCGCCGCGATCGCGTAGACGACGCCGGCTGCTGCGAGCGGAGGGATCGACGCGTGGCGGGAGCGGTTGAGCGCGTAGTAGACGCCGTAGAGGGCCACGGCGCCGACGACGAGCAGATCGCCGAGCAGCCGGTGCTCGCCCCCCGCGCCGCCGCTCGACGCGACCACCGCCGCGCCGAGCGTGGCCGCGGCGACCCCGGCGCGCTCGGCGCGCGTGGGCACGACGCCGAACCCCACCGCCGCGACCGCGAGCACGGCGACCGGCTCGAGCGACACGAGCATGACCGCCGCGGCGAACGAGGTGGACGCGATGCCGGCGATGAAGAGCGCGAAGTGCACGCCGAGGATGGCGCCCGAGAGCGCGAGCCGGCCGCGGTCGCCGCGGTCGAGGCCGCGCCACGTCGTCACGATCTGCCGCCCGGCGACGAGCGCGAGCACCGCAGCCGCGACGATGCAGCGGTCGGCGGCGACGGCGGCGGGGTGCAGCCCCGCGTCGATCGCGACGCGCGCGGCCGGTCCGCTGACCGCGAACGCGATCGCCGCGACGACGACGAGCAGCGGGCCGCTCAGGGGCGACGCGGTGGCAGCCACGAGGGCATCGTGCCGATGGCGCCGGGCACTTCGTCCTTCTGGATGGGCATGTCGGCGACGGTCGCCTCGCAGACGACGTGCACGAGCGGGAGGCCGCGCGGCTGCGGCACCTCGCGCTCGACCTTGGCCGGCTCGAGCTTGAGCGGGCTGCTGCACGCCGTCATCACGCGCGTGCCGGCCGGCATCCGCCCCGAGCGCAGGCTCGAGCGCGGCAGCTTCACGATCTCGTCGTCCGCGAGGCGCTTGACGCTCGCGTCGCCGCCGTCGGCGGCGGTGACGACGCCGAGGTAGTAGAGCTTGTCGCCCTTGCGCAGCGGCCCGAACACGCGCTGCCCGACCAGCTCGGCGCCGGGCAGCAGCCAGTCGGCGGTGTCGCCCGCCATGAGCTGATCGGCGCGCACCCAGCCGTCGGCCGTGAGCAGCCTGTCCTCGACCGTCGCGTCGGCGTCGGGCGCGCGGTCGCGCACGAGCGCCATCGAGCCGCTGTGGCCGAGCACCCACACCTTCTTCGCGCTCGGCCAGGTCGCCTTCGCGTCGTCGCGGCTCGCGTCCGACGGGTGCACGGCGGTGGCGCCGTACGTGTAACGCGCCTCGGCGCGGCCGAGGCTGGCGCCCAGGCGGCGCGCCTCGATCCAGATGGCGAGCGCGTGGCGCGAGGTGGCGAGCTCGGGGGAGACCGTCCACGACAGCGCCTTCGCGGTGGCGTCGAGGTGCGCGAGCACCGCCTCGGGGTGCGTCGCGCTGCCGATGGCCGCGCGCACGGCGTCGAGCTCGCGGGGCTCGGCGATGCCGCGCAGGCTCTCGATGGTGCCGTCGCGCTCGTCGGGGCCGATGTCGCCGGCCTCGAGGGCGGCGGCGATCGTGGCGACGGCGGCGTCGTAGCGGCCGGCCGACACGTCCTTCTCGGTGCGCGAGAGCAGGCTGCCGACCATCGCGTCGTGCAGCTTGCGGTCGAGCCCCTTCCACGTCGCCTCGCCCAGCGCGACGACGGCGCTCGGCGACTCGATGACGCCGCGCGCGGAGGCGAAGTCCTTCCTCGCGATGGCCTCGTCGAGGTCGGTGCGCACGCAGCCGACGAGCGACTTCTCGGTCGCCTTGCGCGCGGCCTCGAGGAAGGCCGTGCTGCGCCCGGCGCGCTTCACGCCCTCGGCGAGCGTGTCCATCGCCTCGCGGCACTTCTTGCCGGCGGCGAGCGCGTTGGCCTCCTCGGCCACGCCCTTGGACTCGAGCCGATCGACGTCGCCGAGGAACGCGAGCACGACCTTCAGCTCGTCGGGGTCGGCCGCGTGCCGCGCCTGCTCGGCCTCGTCGCGCGCCTTGCGCGGGTGGCCCGCGCGCAGGGAGTCCTTGGCCTTCTGCAGCTGCGCCTGCACGTACTCCTGGCGCGCGAGCTCGCGCTTGGAGCTCGACTCGCGCGCGTCGTGCGCCGCCTTGCGGTGCTTCGCGGCGCTGCCGCCGCCGCACGCGATGCCGAAGAGGGAGGCGCCGACGAGCAGCGGCGCGAGGCCGGAAGACACCCAGCGCTTGGACCAGGAGTTCATGCGCGCGAGCGTAGCGGGGGAGCGCCGCCGGGGGAAGGAAGGCCCGCCGCGGCCTCGGAGGGGAGGATCGCCTGCCCCGGCCCCCGGCGAGCGCCGCCGTGGGCACCCAGGCGCGGGGGTGCTACACGCAGGGGCGTTTCCGGGGAGTCGCACAGTCCGGTAGTGCACGAGCTTTGGGTGCTCGTTGTCGCGGGTTCAAATCCCGCCTCCCCGACCCAAGGGGCCGAAAAGGCCCTGAGAGCGGCACCCCGAGCCCGCTGCCCTCGGGGCCTGCGCTCAGGGCGCGTGGGGCGCCTCGCGCGCAGCGGGCGCGAAGCGGAACGTGCCCGCGTGCTCGGCGCGGACCTCGCCGGTAGCGGGGTCCTCGAGCCAGACCATGCGCAGCTTGCGCGGCACCACGATCGTCGAGGGCTTGCGGTAGGTCCCGAACACGACGTCCCACACCGGCGAGGTGACGCCGTGGTTGTGCCGGGCGTCGACGAAGTGGTGGTAAAAATGGTGCCTGCGCGCCCACCGCCCGTACGGGGTGGCGCCCGCGTGCGTGTGCTCGCGCCGGTGCAGCACCTCGTACACGCCGTAGAAGAGGATGAGCCCCGCGACGTACGCGGCGGCGTTGCTCGGGCTCGCGACCAGCAGGGCGGGCCCGGTCGCGAGGGCGGCGGCGACGACCGCGGCGAGCAGCTTCTTCCAGGTCGGCGCGAAGTAGTCCCCCTCGGCGTGGTGCCGGATGTGCTCGATGCCGAACGGCGTCCGGCGAAAGCGCCGGTCGTGCCCCATCCAGCGGTGGATCAGGTACTCGAGCAGCGTCCAGGTGAGCGCGCCGAGCAGCGCGGACGCGCCGATGGTCAACGTCGACGACACGATCATGCCCAACCTTCCCCCGACTTCGGCACCGCTCAAGCACAGCACGGCTCGCCCGATCCGTCGAATCGCGAGGGCGAGCGGCGGGCATCCCGACGACGAGCGCGCGGCGGCGTCCGTTGACGCGCCGACGGGGCGCGTGGTCGATTCCTCGCGCCGTGACGACGCCCGCACGACCCGACGCCGAGGCGCGCTGGCGCGACGTGCTGCTCGACGCGATGATCCCAGCGCCGGGCGGTGGCCTGCCGGCGATGGCCGACGTCGATCGCCGCGCGTTCTGGCCTCGCTTCGAGGCCGCAGCGCCCTGGCTCGTGCGCTTCGGCTTCGCGGCGGCGACCTTCGTCCTCGTCGGCTTCGCGCCGTGGCTTCTCGGGCGCAGGCGCAGCTTCGTCGCGCTCGACGCGGCAGGGCGCGACGACGTGCTGCGCCGCGTCGATCGCCTGCCCGGCGGCGCCGAGCTGCTCCAGGTCGTGAAGATCGTCGCCTGCTTCGCCTATTTCGACGACCCGCGCGTGCAGGCCACGGTGCGGGGGGCGCCGTCGCCGTGAGCCACCTCGACGGCCGCGGAGTGACGAGCGATCTCGCGCTCGAGGCCGACGTCGTCGTGGTCGGCAGCGGGCCGGCGGGCTCCGCGGTGGCGCGCGAGGCGACCGCGCGCGGCGCGAGCGTCGTCGTCGTCGAGGAGGGGCCGTGGGTGCGCGCGGGCGAGTTCCCGCTCAGCGCGTTCGACTCGATGGCGTCGCACTACCGCGATCTCGGCACCTCGACCGTGCTCGGGCGCGCGCCGATTCCCTACTTGCAAGGACGAATGGTGGGTGGGAGCTCGCCCGTCAATGGCGCCATCTGCTGGCGAATGCCGCGCGACGTCTACGACGAGTGGGTCGCCGCCGATCCGGCGCTGGGCGACGCGCTGCCCTGGGCAGACCTCGAGGCCATCACCGACGAGGTCGAGCAGCGGCTCGGCGTCGCCCCGACCGACCCGGCGGTCGCGGGCCCGAAGAACCTCCTCATGGCGCGCGGCGCCGAGGCGCTCGGGCTCGAGCACCGCCCCATCCGGCGCAACGTGCGCGGCTGCGAGGGGCTCGGTCGCTGCGTGCAGGGCTGCCCGCGCGGTTTCAAGCAATCGGTCGACGTGACGCTGCTGGGCGACGCGATGGACCGAGGCGCCACGGTGCTCAGCTCCGCCGAGGCGCGTCGCGTTGTTCTTCAATCGGGTCGAGCCGCGGGAGTCGAGGCCCACGCGCAGGGTGGGGGAGTCGTGCGCGTGCACGCCCGGCAGGCCGTCGTGCTCGCGGGCAGCGCGGTGCAGACGCCCGTGCTGCTGCTCCGGAGCGGCCTGGGGCATGGCCCGGTGGGAGAGAACTTCCAGTGTCACCCGGGCGTGTCGATGGCGGGTCGGTTCCGCGAGCCGGTCCGCATGTGGGAGGGGGCGACGCAGGGCCACGAGGTCATCGGGCTTCGCCACGAGGGGCTGAAGTTCGAGGCGCTCGGGTTCGACCTCACGATCCTCGCCGCCCGCCTCGACGGGGTCGGCTCCGACCTGTCGCGGGCGATCGCCGACATGGCGCACTGGCTCGAGTGGGGCGCAGCGGTGCGCGCCGAGGCGCGCGGGCGGGTGCGCGTCGTCTTCGGGCGCACCGTCGTCACGTACGCGCCGACGCCGCGCGACGTCGGGCTCTTTCGCCGCGGGCTGCGCGTGCTCGGCGAGATGATGTTCGCAGCCGGCGCCGAGGAGGTCTCGCTCGGCGTGCGCGGCTTCGCCCCGCGCCTCACGTCACCGGGCGCGCTCGCGGACCTCGAGAAGAGCGGCCCGAAGAGCGCGGCGGCGTACACCGCGGCGATCACCCACATGTTCGGCACCTGCCGCATGGGGAGCGACCGGGCGACCAGCGTGGTGCGCCCCGATTTCCGTCACCACCGCGTCGCCGCGCTGTACGTGGCCGACTCGAGCGTCTTCCCCACCAATCTGGGGGTCAATCCGCAGGTCTCGATCGTCGCGATGGCGACGCTGTGCGCGCGGCGCGCCCTCGCGGCTGCGAGCTGACGCCGCGGCTTCGTCACCGCGTCACGCGCTCGACGCCGTGACCTCGTCGCCGGGGATTCCCAGCGCGTCGAGCACCAAGGTCAGCACGCCCGCGCCCTTGATCGCGCTGCTGAAGCTCAGCGCCAGCATCGGGTCCGCGGCGAGCGCGGCGTCGTCGACCTTGGCGAAGTGCGAGTAGTCCATCCAGTCGTCCATGCCGGCCCGGCAGAGGACCTCGTGCGCGGCCTCGAGCTCGGCTCGTCCCAGCCCGGTCGCGTCGAGCACGAGCGCGGCCTCCGCGACGGCGAAGCTGAAGCCGGGGCTCTCCGGCGCCCCGTCGCGCAGCCCGTCGGGGCGGTTCGGACCGGACGTGTGGATGGGCACGACTTGCAGCGGCAGCGTCGTCGCTCCGAGACGCAGCACGAGCGGCGCTCGTCCGTCCTTCATCAGCGCGGTGAGCCACCCCGCGAATCGCTTCTCCGCTTCGACGCTGGTCATGTTCCTCTCCTCTGGTGGCGCAGGCTAGCCGCGCTCGACCCGGTCCGCACCGCGGCGACCCTCGGCGCCCTCGCGTCGCGCGCGCGCCTGCGACGCGAGCGTGAGCCACGTTGCGGTGGCGAGCAGCGCGAGGGCCACGGGCGCCACGATCCCCGCGTCGCGCGCCGCGCCCCCCGGGCCCACGAGCAGCACCGCGCCCCACGCGGCCGACGCCGCGACGGCGAGGGCGGCGAGCGCGACGTTGACGACGCTCCCCCGGCGACGTGAGCGCTGCGCGAGCGCGAGCGCGCTGCCGAGCGCGGAGGCGACCGCGACAGCGATCGCCCCGAGCCACGCGAACAGCGCGTTGACCGCGAGCCCCACGATTTCGATCGCTGACGGAGCCGACCCCGGATCCACGCTCGCCCTCTACCGCTCCGCGCTCAGGCGCGGAGCACGCGGAACGGCTCGCGCTCGCGCAGGCAGTGAAGCTCGGCCCGCTGCCCAGGCTCGACCGCGCCGTAGTGCGTCGCGTTCACCGCGAAATCGACGCCGTCGAGGGTGAGCAGGTGGCGCGTCTGGACGTCGGCGTGCGCGGAGCCCTCGGTGCGCGCGACCGCCTCGACCTGCTCGACGCGCTTGGCCGTGACCGTGCCGACGTAGACCGTCTTCTCGGTCGCGCCCGCGTCGACCTTCGTGCGGCGCACGAGCCACACCACGATGGCCGTCATGCCGAGGAGCGGCACGCCGAAGACCACGCCGGCGATCGTCCGCGCCGTGTCGCTCGCGTCGCCGAGCGCGGACGCGAGCGCGAGCGCGAAGCCCGTGAGGAAGACGAGCGCCACGACGCCGGCGATCGCCATCACGCGGGCCGTCTTGCCCACCTCGCGTCGATCGTCGTCGGTGAGCGGGGCGCGCGTCCGGGCGAGCGCGGCGCACGGGTCGGCCGTCGGCGCGGGCTGGGGCTGCGGGTGGGACATCGTGCGGGCTCCGGGGGCGTGGCCGCGGACTGCGGCCGATTGACGCCAGGTGTCCAGGATGACACGCGCTCCAGCACCGACGGAAAGACGAAACTCCGCGATCCGTCCAACGCCCCATGCTCCCTCGACGCACCTCGCTCTCGCCCGTCCGCGGCGTCGCGCTCATGGGCACGCTCGCGCTCGTGGGCGCCGCGTGCGCCCGCGCGCCGTTCGTCGCCCCCGCTCCCTCGCCGGTCGCCTCGTCGCGCGCAGCCGAGCCTCGTCCTCCCGCGCCCGAGGCGGCCCCTGCTCCGCTCCCTGGCGCCCAGGTTGCGCCTCCCGCGCCGTCGTCGCTCGGCCGCTTCCGCCCCGCGCTGCGCCTCGCCTCCGACGAGAGCGGTTGCCCCGCGCTGTTCACCGATCTCGCCGTGCCGGCGCCGGGCGACGCGTGGTTCGTCGGTAGCTGCGGCGCGCGCGTCCACCTCGCGAGCGATCGCTTCGTCTCGATGCGACCGCGCGCGGTGCGGCGCACCTCGGCGCCGGGGCAGACCTGCCCCGCGTTCCCCTATTTCCTCTCGGTCTTCGCGCGCTCGACGGCCGAGGTGTACTTCACCGGCACGCTCGGCTGCGGCCTCGATCCGAGCCTCGTGTCGCACCGCGCGCTCGAGCGGTGGGACGGAAAGGCGATGCGTTCGCTCCCGTCGGCGTACCTCCACGCGACGCCGTACGACAGCGCGCCCGGTGCGCTCGCCGCGGGCCCGACCGGGCCGCTCCATTGCATTGGAAAGGGGGACGCCGAGTCCGGCCCGCCGAAGGACGGCATTTACAGGTACGGCAAGGGGGGCTGGGGCAAGCCGCTCCGCTTCGGGCTCCCGCACGACTACCCGGCAGGCGAGCCCCCGGCCGACTGGGACGACGCGACGCGCATGGAGTCGTACGCGGCGCTCGCGGTGAACGAGGCCGGGGCGCTCTGGGTCGTCGGCAAGCGCAAGGCGCCGACCGCAGACGGCGCGAGTTCGGCCGTGACGGGCCTCGCGCTGAGGCTCGAAGCTGGGACATGGACCGAGCGCACGGTCGACGACACGCGCCTCGCCGACCTCTCGATCGCCGCCGACGGCTCGACCTGGGCCGCGGGCGCACGTCTGTGGCGCCTGGCGGGCGACGCGTTCGCGCCCGTCGCGCTCGGGCTCACGGGCGAGCTCGAGGTGCGGTCGGTCTGGGCGCGCTCGGCGACCGACGTGTGGCTCGTCCTCGGCGAGACGACGAAGCGGGGCTCGGTCGCGCGCGTCGCGCACTTCGACGGCGCGCGCGCGACGCTCGTGCCGGTCGACGCCGCCGGCGACGATGAGCCTGCGCGCGTGCGTGGCAGCGGCGACGAGGTGTGGCTGCTCGGCGCGTCGACCGCGTGGCGACTCGGCGCGGACGCTGGCGCGACGCGCGCTCCGGTCGTCGTCGAGGTCAAGAGCGTCGGCGAGTGACGCGGTCGGGGTCGGCGTGCTTGATTGCCTCGCGATGAA
>CAITLX010000363.1 GCA_903893335.1 uncultured delta proteobacterium
GACCGCGACGAACGCCGCGCGATCGCGAAGGACGCTCATGGCCGCCGAGGCGTCGTCGGGCGCGGCGACGCGCGGCGCAGGCCAGCGAGGCGCCGCTTCGTACGGCGGCACCGTCAGGTCCGCCACGTCGTAGAGCCCGGCTGGGTAGCTCGCGCCGCAGCCGAGCACGAGGGCGGGCCCGTAGGGCGCGTCGTCCGGCGCCGCGTCGGGGACGCGAGCGAGCGTGAGGTGTCCGTACGGCCGTGCGTCGACCGCGCCGCGCGTCGCGTAGTCGAAGAACACGAGATCGGCCGCCAGGCTGTCGCCCGCGTGCGAGAGGCCCGTCTCCCAGATGAGGTGCGTGACGCCGAGGCGCTGGAGCAGCGCGTGCACCTCGCGGCGCGAGCGCTGGCGCCCGTAGGTGATCGCTCCCTGCCAGGCCATTGCGTCCGAGACGCTGCGATGCCGGAGCCCCACGTGGGGTTGAAGCTCGTGCACCAGCGGCTTGGCGCCGCTCGGCAGCGCGACGCCGAGGTCGAACCAGGGGCCGAACGGGCGAAGCCGCGCTTCGCGCTCGCCGCGGAACCCCGAGGCGGCCAGGTCGGCGACGTGCTTGACCGGCGAACCGTGCACCATCGGGTTGGTGGGGAAGAAGTAGACGTCGCCGCCGGCGACGACCTGGAGCCCCACGAGCACGGTCGCGAGCGCGCGCGGCGCGGCGCCAGCCTCGGCCACGCGCGCGAGGATGGCGGCGGTGGCGGCCGCGAGCCACGGCAGCAGCGCTTGCAGGTAGCGGTCCTGGTGCGAGACCCAGTACCAGGTCGCGACGCCGACGAGGCAGAGCGCGGTGAGCGCGGCGATGCGTCGCGCGCGCGCGAGCCACGGCAGCGCGAGCAGCGCGAGCGTGAAGAGCGCGCCGAACACCGGGACGTCGCGGTGGAACATGTCCCAGTCGTGCGGGCGGAACGCGAACGTGAAGGTGGCGCCGAGCGTCTCGAGCACGCGTTCGGCCAGCGCTCCGTGCGGTCGCCAGAGCTGATCGTGGAACACCGCGTCGAACGCTCCGGCGGCGTCGGGCGAGAAGGGGCGCACGCCGAGCCAGCGGTGCAGAAAGGGGTAGAGCGGGTCGCCGTAGTAGGCCCAGTTCTTCAGCCAGTGCGGCGCGGTGACGAGCGCGCCGACCGCGAGCGCCACGCCGAGCCCACGGGCGCCGCTCCGCGCGCGACCGCGCCACGCGAGCTGCGCCGCGCGCACGAGCAGCGCGAGCGCGGGCCCGGCGACGAGCATCGCGGCCTGGTACTTGGTGAGCAGCGCCGCGCCGAGCAGCGCGGCGAGCAGGGCGACCGGGCGCGGCGCGAGGTCGGGCCAGGCGCGCACCAGCGCCAGCAGGATGGGCGCGGCGAAGAACGCGGCGACGTGGTCGGCCGCGATGCCCAGGTTGGAGTCGTAGAGCAGCACGCCGGGGAAGAGGAAGAGCGCCGCCCAGGCGCCGCGCACGCGGGCGCGCGGGGCGGCCCAGCGCACCACCGGCACGATCGCCGCGAGCGTGAGCAGGAAGAGGGCGAGCTCGAGGTGCGCGCACGTCTCGACGCGGTCGAACAGCCCGAGCCCCGGCAGCGCGAACGCCCACGCGTACAGCACGCTCGACAGGTGCGGCAGCGCCCCCTGGTACCAGCCCTCGACGAAGGGCTCGATGCCCCCCGCGGCGACGTAGTGCTCGGCGATCGGCAGGTGGTACCAGCGCGCGTCGTACGCGGCGTTCTCGGGTGAGAGGATGACGAACCAGCTGAGCGCGACGCCCGCGACGCCGAACGCCGTCGCGACGACGCCCGCGAGCGGCGTCGCACCGCGTCGGCGCCGGCGCGCGGCGCGCACGTGGTGCATCCACCGCGACGCCCAGCGCGCGAGCGGGCGGGCGCCCGACGCGAAGAGGGCGAGCGGCCACAGCACGGCGTACGCCGGCCCCCACAGGTGCAGCAGGCCGAGCACGAACGCGCCGAGGTAGAAGGCGAGCACCCCGACGCCCGCCGAGAGCGCGAGGCGCGCAGGCGACGGGGGCAGCGTGACGAGCGTGCGGCGCACCACCGCGTGCCCCGCGCTCACGCACGCGAGCGCCCAGCCGGCCGCGAGGGTGGCCGCCTGCGCCCAGCGCCAGAACAGCCACTGCCCGATGGGGTCGTGCGAGCCCGAGAGCCGCGCGAGCAGCGCGAGGGCGACGAGCAGCGAGGCGACGAGCAGCGCGCGCCGCGTGCGCGACGGTGCGGAGGCGAGGATCATTGCGGCAGCGTGCCGTCGAGGATGGCCCGCGGGCCGTCGCCGAGCAGGAACTCGGCCTCCTCGCGGCCGCACAGCTTCTCGAGCCGCTCGATGCCGCGCGCGACGTCGGCGACGTCGTCGAGGTGGTGCGCGTCGCTGCACGCCGCGTCGTACATGCCCTGCTCGAGCAGGCGCTCGGCGGCCTTCTGCGTCGCGCGGCCGTACTTGCCGACCAGCGCGGCGAGGTCGAGCAGGAGCACGGCCCCGCCGTCGAGCAGCGGCTCGAGCACCGCGGCGTCGTCCCACACCGGGCGGTAGCGTTCGGGGTGCGCGAGCACCGGGCGCAGCCTGCGCTGCGCGAGGTCGAAGAAGCGGTCGGCGATGCGGGCGGGGAAGGCGTCGTACGAGAACTCGACGAGCACCGCCTTGCCTCCGGGGTAGGGGAGGGCCTGCCCGGCGAGGATGCGCGGGAAGACGATGTCGTCGAAGAAGTGCTCGGACGACAGCGCGGTGGCCGGGAAATCGGGCCCCGTGAGCGCGGGCAGCATGGCGTCGTAGGCGCGCACGAGGTCGTCGCTCGTGTTGGGGAACATCGGCGGGCGCATGTGCGGCGTCGCCACCACGGTGTCGAAGCCCGCGAGCTTGAGGGCGCGCAGCATCGCGACCCCCTCGTCGGGCGTGTGCGCGCCGTCGTCGATGCCGGCGACCCAGTGGGAGTGGAGATCGAGGAAGCCGCGCACGCCTGGGCCTCTTTACCACGCCGCGGCGCTCAGCCGCCGCCGCGCGGCGCGAGCAGGCGCACCACCGCGGCGGCCTTCGGCAGCAGCGTCGAGAGCACGATCTGCTCGTCGCGCGTGTGCAGGCCGCTGCCGCGCGGACCGAGGCCGTCGATCGTCGCCACCCCGGCGGCGGCGAGCGTGTTGGCGTCCGAGCCTCCGCCCGAGAGGTCCGCCTCGCCGTCGCCGAGCCCCGAGGCGCGCGCGCACGCGCCGTACGCCTCCGCGAGCGCGACGCTGGCCGACGTGCGCTCCAGCGGTGCGCGCGAGATGCCCCCGCGAAGCACGATGCGCGCGCCGGGCACGCTCGCGGCGGCGTCGAGCGCGGCCTCGTGCAGCGCCACCATCACGGCGTCGCCGTCCGAGGGGTGCACGAAACGCACGTCGATGCCCGCCTGCGCGCGCTCGGCGACGGTGTTCTTCGCGTCGCCGCCGACGAAGGTGCCGACGTTGACCGTGACGCCGCGCGCGGCGTCGGTCAGGCGCTGCACGCGGTCGACGAAGCGCGCGAGCGCCCAGATCGCGCTCACCCCCTCGGCGTGCGCCGTGCCTGCGTGTGCGGCGCGCCCCTCGGCGAGCGCGGTGACCGTCCCCGTGCCCTTGCGGCGCGTGACGATGGCGTCACCCGGTCGGCCGGCCTCGAAGACGAGCGCCGCGACCGCGTCGCCCGCGCGCGCGAGCAGCAGCGGCTGGCTCTCGGGCGAGCCAACCTCCTCGTCGGAGACGACGACCCACACGAGCGGTAGCTTGGCGAGCAACCCGCCGGCGCGCAGCGCCGCGAGCGCGAGCCCCGTGACGACGAGCCCACCCTTCATGTCGAGCACGCCTGGGCCGCGCGCGACGCCGCCCTCGACCTCGAAGCCCTCGAAGCCGCCGGGCGGGTGCACCGTGTCGAGGTGCCCCACGAGCGCGAGCCTGCGGCCGGGCGCCGGCGTCGTGAACACGAGGTGGTCGGCGTAGCGCTCGCTCGCCACCGCCTCGCACGCGAGGTCCGGCCCCTCGAACGCGGCGCGCAGCAGGCGACCCACCTCGTTTCCCCCCTCGCGGTGGCCGGTGAACGAGCCGACGCGGACCAGCGAGCCGAGCAGCGCGCGTGCCTCGTCGGCCTGGCCGTCGAGCCAGCCGAGCGCGCGTTCGAGGGCCCCCATCCCTCTCCATGCTAGCTTCCCCTCGGCCGCCGTCCATGCCCCCTCGGGATTCCAGCTTCACCATCCCCCCCGACCTCGAGGGGCGTCCGCTCGATTTCGCCATCCGCACGCTCGCCGAGCTCACCTGGGGCGAGGCGCGACGGCTCATCCAGACGAGCAAGGTGCGCGTCGAGGGGCACACCGCCGCGACCGCGACGCGCCACGTGCATGCGGGCGACCGCGTCGAGATCGTGATGCACGCCCCGCGCGACCCCGCGGCGACCTCGCTCCCGCGCGACGCCATCGTCTACTCCGACACGCAGGTGGTGGTGGTGCACAAGCCCCCCGGCGTCAGCACCGTGCCCTACGACGAGAACGAGCGCGGCACGCTCGACCAGCTCGTCGCGCGCATGCTCCACCGTGGGCGCCCCGGCCCCGCGCCCTCGCTCGGCGTCGTGCAGCGGCTCGACAAGGAGACGAGCGGCCTGGTCGTCTTCGCGCGCACCTTCGCCGCCAAGAAGGTGCTCGGCAGCCAGCTTCGGCTCCACACGATGCACCGGCGCTACTACGCGATCGCCTCGGGCGACGTCATCGGGCGCAC
>CAITLX010000364.1 GCA_903893335.1 uncultured delta proteobacterium
GGTCGCGGTCGCGGACGGCGCGCCGCTCGCGCGCGGCGCCCGCGTCACCGTCGTGGGGCGCGCGTTCGTCGAGAGCGCCGAGGGGGCGCGCGAGCGCGACACGGGCGATCTCCGCGCCGTCGCGGTCGTGGGAGGCCAGGTCGATGCTCCGCGCGCGCTGCTCGCGACGCGCGACGCGGCGCGCGCCGCCGCGCGGCTCCTGGGCAGGCGACTCGCGCGACGCGCGCTCGGTTTGCCGGCTGGCTCCGACGACGGCGGCTGAACAACCGCTGCGCGGAGCAAGCGCTCGGGCCGATCCGTGGTAGGTTACGACATGATGTTGACCGTTGGCTGCGCCGGTTTTCCGGTCCCGGCAACGCGCTACTTTCGCGAGTTCGCGTTCGTCGAGATCCAGGACACACACACCGCGCTGCCCGGGCCTGGCACCGTGCGTCGCTGGCAACGCGAGGCCCCCGAGGGCTTCCGCTTCGCCATGCTCGGGCCACGAGAGGTCGGGCAAGAGGGGTTCCGTGACGGCAAGGTCGTCGAGACCGCGCTGCTCGCGCTCGCGGGCGTCGCGACCGAGCTTTCGGCCACGACGGCGGTGTTCCTCGTTCCGCCCGAGATGGGCCCGACGCGCCCCAACAAGGCCGCCGTGCAGGAGTTCCTCACCAACGTCCGCAAGCGCTTCGAGCACGTCGTCTTCGAGCCCACCGCGGGCTGGGACCCGGACGACGCCGACACGCTCGCCGCCGCGGCTGGCGCCCTCGCGGCGCGCGACCCGCTGACGCACGGCCTGTCGAAGAAGAAGGTCGCCTACTACCGGCTGCCTGGCCCGGCGGGCCACAAGTCGCGCTACGAGGACCCGGCCATCGAGCGCCTCGCCGACATCGCGCGCTCGGCCAAGCACGACGCGGCGACGTACGTCTTCACCAACGTCGACATGTTCGCCGACGCCAAGCGCTTCAAGAAGGCGATGAAGATCTAGTCCACGGTCGGGCGATGAAGATCTAGTCCACGGTCGGGCGATGAAGACCTAGCCCTGAGAAGGCGGCGATGAAGATCTAGCCCCCGTCGGGCGATGCCGGATCCAGTCCCCGGTCGGGCGGCAGCCGCCGGCCGGGTGTTGGATGGCTCATCGCCCTGCCCGACGCGGCGGGGAGTCTGGCGACAAAAAGCGAAGAGGCACCACGGTCGCCCGCGGTGCCTCTCGCCGTCGATCGGTTGTGCTTACTGCGCGCAGTCGGTGGCGCAGCTGGTCGTAAGGCAGGTGACCACGTCGTTGACGAGGGGGGCTGCCGTGGGGTGGCTCGTGGCGACGGTTCCGGCGCAGGTGTCGCTCGTGCCGCCGGCGGTCACGCACGCGCCGTACTCGTCCATCGCGATGCCGCACTCCGAGTTGGCCTGGCAGGCTGCGACCTCGGTGCCGCAGTTGGTGAGCAGGCAGGTGTCGCACGCGCTCAACGCCGCGTCGGTGTCGACGACGTCGGTGTCGACCACGTCGGCGCCAGCGTCATCGGTGCCGCCCGTGCCGCCCACGCCGGCGGTGCCGCCGGTTCCGGCAGTGCCAGCGCTGCCGCCAGCGCCCGCGTCAGCGGTCGAGTCGGTCGAGCTGCACGCCATGCCGGCGAGAGCGAGCGAGAGGCAAACGAGGGTCGTCTTGGTGAGGTTCATCGGGAGCTCCTGAGAAGGGGAAAAGGGAAGGTGAAGCCGCGTGGGAGAAAAAAAAGATCGAGGGGCGCGAGCCCCTCGATCAGGTCGAACCGCCGTGCTGGCCGCGAGCGCCGTCCGCCGAGAGCGGCCGGTCACGCGCCTCGCAGGAGAGCGCCGAGGCGACCTCCCCCGCGACAGAGCTGTCAGCCGCAGTCGTCCGTGGCCGAGCAATCGGTCAGCCGCAGTCGTCCGCGGCCGAGATCGGTTAGCCGCAGCCGTCCGTGGCCGAGCAATCGGTCTCAGCCGCAGTCGTTGACGCAGTTGGTGCCGAGGCAGCCGATGAAGTCGCTGATCAGCGCGGCGGCCAAGGGGTGGTTCGAGGCAGCGGCGGCTGCGCAGTTGTCGAGGTTGGCGCCGGCGCCGCCCATGCAGGTCTTGATCTCGTCGAAGGCGGTCGAGCACTCGGTGTTCCCGAGGCAGGCGTTCATCTCGGTGCCGCAGTTCGCCTGGAGGCAGGTCTCGCAGGGCCCGGGGCCGCCGTTGCCGTCGGCTGCGTCGAGGTCGGCCGCGTCGGGGTCGGTCGCGTCGGGGTCGGCCGCGTCGGAGTCGGCCGCGTCGTCTACGACCACGTCGGTGTCGACCACGTCGGCGCCGGAGTCGGCCTCGCCGCCCGTTCCGCCCGTGCCAGCCGTCCCGCCGGTGCCGGCGGTGCCGCCCGTGCCGGCCGGAGCGGCCGAGTCACTCGAGCTACAGGCCGCGCCAGCGAAGGCCGCGGCGATGGCAAGCGTCATCCAAAGATTCTTGTTCAGCATGGTTGTCATCTCCCCAAAGCACAAAAGTGCGGAGAACGTTGCTCCGCGGCCGATGGTCTTATCGCACGTTCAGGGCACCCCGGTCAAACGGGAGGGCTGAACGCTTGGACGGGGGTGGGCCGTCCGGCATTCACGACTCGCCCCGGGACCGGCCCCGCGTTCACGAGCGGAGCGGGGGGCGACCCCTCCGTCGCGACA
>CAITLX010000365.1 GCA_903893335.1 uncultured delta proteobacterium
CCGATCTCGCGCGGCGAGGCGGCGCGCGCCGAGCAGGCGCTGCAGAGGGCCGCGCGCGCCGCCGAGGGGGACAACCGGGCGCTCGCACCGGCGCTGACCGAGCTCGGCCGCGCGCAGGCGGCCGCCGGCAAGGCAGACGACGCGCGGCGCACGCTCGCGCGCGCGCTCGCGGCTGCGGGCAGGGGCGCGGGCATCCGGGGCGAGATCGTCGCGCTCGAGGTCGAGATCGAGCGCGCGGCGGGGGAGCTCCCGGCGCTCGTCGCGCGGCTCGAGCGCGAGAGGCCGCGCGACGCCGAGCGCCTCGCGCGGCTCGCCTCGCTCTACGAGGAGACCGGCAGGCTCGACGACGCGGTCGGCGCGTACCGTCGGGCCATCGCGGCGGGGCGCGCGCCGATCGATCTGCGGGTGAAGCTCGTCCGTCTGCTGCAGGCCTCCGGCGCGCTCGACCAGGCGGCGACCGAGCTCGAGGCGCTCGCGGCTGCCGCGCCGCGCGACCCGACCTACGCGCTCGAGCTGTGCGACGCGCTGCTCGCGCGCGGCGACCGAGCCCGCGCGCTCGCGTGGCTCGCGCGCCTCGAGGCGCGCGCCGCGGCCGACCCCGACCTGCTGCAGCGCCTCGCGGCGACCTACGAGCGCATCGACGAGAAGCCCCGCGCGCTCGAGCTGCTCGCCCGCGCCGCCCGCGCCGCGCCCTCCGACCCCGCGCGCCTCGTCGACCTCGGCGACGCCTACGACCAGCGGGGCGAGCGGGCGCGCGCGCTCGCCACCTGGGCGCGCATCCCCGAGGTCGTCGGCGACCGCGCCAAGGCCCAGGCGATGCTCGCCGAGGTCTACCTCGATCACGATCTGCCCGCCGAGGCGCTCGAGGCGTGGCGCAAGGCGCTGGAGCTCGCGCCGACGAGCGTGCCGTACCGGCGGTCGTACGCCCTCGCGCTCGAGCGCGTCGCGACCTCGAGCGGCGCCACCGGCGCGGGCGCGGCCTCGCACGCAGCCGCCGTCGAGCTGTGGGAGCGGCTGCTCGCGGGGGCCGAGGCCGACCGGGGGCTCGCGCGCGAGGCGCGCGCGCACCTCGTCACGCTCTGGGCGCTCGTGCGCAAGCTCGAGCCGCAGATCGCTCCGCTCGAGGCTCGGCTCGCGGCCACCCCCCCCGACCTCGAGGCAGGTCGGCTGCTCGGCGACGTGCAGCTGCGCGCGCGCCGCCTCGACGCCGCCGAGCGCACGCTGCGGCGCGTGACCTCGCTCGCGCCTGGCGACCTCGACGCGTGGCTCGCGCTCGAGCGCGTGCTCGTGCAGCGGCGCGACCTGCCCGGGGCGCTCGTCGTGCTCGAGCACGCCGCGACGCTCGAGCCGCGCCGCGCGCGCGAGCTCTACCAGCGCATGGCGGTGCACGCGGCCGAGCTGTACCGCGACGACGACGCGCTGCGCTTCGCCGCGCGCGCCGTCGAGCTCGCCCCCGACGACGCCGCGGGCCACGAGCGGCTCGGGCGGATGTACCGCCGCCGCCAGGACGACGAGCGCGCGATCGCGTCGTACCGCGCCGCGCTCGCGCGCGATCCGCGCCTCGACGCCGTCGCCCTCGAGCTCGCCGACATGCTGCTCGCGCGCGGCGCAGCCGACGAGGGCGCGGCGCTGCTGACGCGCGTGGTGGCCACCTCGTCCGACGACGAGCGCGTGGCCCAGGCGGCACGCAGCCTGCTGCGGGTGGGGCTCGCGCGCGGATCGCTCGAGCCGGTCGAGCGCACGCTGCTGCCGCTCGCGGTGCGCAACCCGCGCCGTGCGGTGCTGCGCCGCCTGCTCGTCGAGGTCTACGGCGCCATGAGCGCGCCGCTCGTCGAGCGCGCGCGCCACGGGGCGCCGGCCGAGCGTGTCGAGGCGAAGGCCGCGCTCGCGGCGCTCGGCGCGCGCGCGGTCAAGCCCCTGCTCGACGCCCTCGCCGACGATCGCGACGCCGAGCGGCGCACCGCGCTCGACGTGCTCGCGTTCGTGGGCAACCGGTCGGCGGGGCCCGCGCTGCTCGCCTTCGCGACGGGGACGGCCGACCCCGCGCTGCGCGCGCAGGCGATGATCGCGTGCGGGCGCCTGCGCTCCGTGGCGCTCTTGCCGCCGCGGGTCGCAGGGCTGTCGCCGCGCGGCGACGGCGCGAGTGCGCCGGGCGACCCGGTCGCCGTCGCGGCAGCCTGGGC
>CAITLX010000366.1 GCA_903893335.1 uncultured delta proteobacterium
ATCTGGGGTCCCCGAGCGCTTGGTGGCCTACACGCCCCGAGGCAACGCATGGGCGCCGGCCGCGGCCGAGCTGACGCTCAACACCGAGTGCGGGCTGCGCAGCGTGCAAGCGCTTCCGGGGACGGGCGACCGTTGGCTCGTCAAGTGCGCCCTCCAGGTGCACGTCTTCGAGCTGCGCGGTGCTCGGTGGGTGGATGCCGACTCCGTGCTTGCTGGCCCGTCGGGGTTCGACCCTTCGCATCCCTGGGTGGCGCGCACGGCGGCGCAACCGGACGGAACGGTGTGGGTCGCCACCCCCTCGGCCCACCCGGTCGGGTTCGGCAGCGCGGTCACCGACCCCCGCGTCCGCCTCGTGCGCTTCTCGCAAGGAGAGTGGATCCCCGTCGGAGCCCTGGTGCTACCGGCGCTGTGACACGGGGTCGGTCCGCGTGATTGGCAGGTGAGACGGCTACGCGGTCGGCCAGACTGGGAACGATCGCGGGAACGCGAGGCATTCTGTGGCGACGGCCACCGCAAGTTGCTCACCCACGTGGTCGCGTCGGATCGCGGCGCCGCGAGTGCCGGAAATGTCTCCGACGTTCGTTGACAATGCCCCGGCGGTGCGTAGCGTCGCACTCCATGGCGGTGAGCCCTGATGGACGTCAACTACTTCTGCCGGTAGGCGACGGCTATTCTTGCCGGTCGTCGCCCGGTGGGTGGCGCTCGACGGCGACCGCGTCGAGAGCCTGCAATGGGTGGTGGAAGGAGTCGGTCGCACAGGTCGTGGGGTAGTTGTCGTCGTGGTTGTCGTAGTCGTCGTCAGCGGCGTTTGGCGCGTTCCTCGGCGTCTTCGGCGCGCTTGCTCCGGCCGTTGAACTCGAGGATGGCCGAGTGGTGCACGAGGCGGTCGATGGCGGCCTGGGTGGTCATGGGATTCTTGAAGATGCGGTCCCACTCACCGAAGACGAGGTTGCTCGTGATGAGCAGGGAGCGACGCTCGTATCGCTCGGCCATGAGGGTGAAGAGCACCTCGATCTCGTCGGCGCTCTGCTGCACGTAGCCGATGTCGTCGAGGATGAGCAGGTCGTAGACGTCGAGCTTGTGCAGGGCTCGCGGCAGCGCGAGATCGCGCTTGGCGGCGAGCAGGTCCTGCACGAGACGGAAGGTCGGCGTGAAGAGGACCGAGCGTCCGCGCTCGATGAGGGCGTGTCCGAGCGCGGCGGCGGCGTGGGTCTTGCCGCGGCCGGGCAGACCGAAGCAGAGGACGTTGTCGGCGCGGTCGAGGAACTCGCCGTCGCTGAGCTCGCGCAACTTGACGAGGACGGGGCGCGGCAGGCGAGCCTCGTCGAGCGTGTCGAACGTCTTGCCGGGCGGCAGGTGCGAGGCCTTGAGCAGGCGCTCGCAGCGACGGTGGCCGCGCTCGTCGCTCTCGGCCTCGAGTACCTCGAGGAGTGTGGGCAGCGCCGCGTCGTGACCGGCCTTGTTGAAGCGAGTGACGACCTCGGAGACGAGCGTCGGGAGCTTGAAGCGCGTGAGCAGCTCGCGCATACGCGTGTGCATCTCGGGCGTGAACGTCGTGGTCACGACGCACCTCCGACGAGCAGGCGGTCGTACTCGCTGAGGTCGGGCGCGGGGATGCGCACATCGGGGATCTTGGGCTTCTCGGGGGCCGAGAGCGCCTTGACCGCGGCGTAGTCGGGCCGCTCGCCTGCCTCGAGCAGGGTGACGAGCGCGTCCTCGACGTCGCACTGCATCGTGCTCGCAGCCAGGTGCAGGATGCGCACGTACTCGACGTCGGCGCGCTCGCCGCGCGCGTCGACGAGCGCGTCGTAGGCGCGGCGGAACGCGAGCGAGGGGAAGAGGTCCTCGCGGAAGCGGTAGCGCGCGAAGGCGCCGGGCTTGCGGACGAGCGACCAGATGACGTGGCGGTAGTCGACGCGGTGGGACTGATCACCGCGCAGCCTCGGCATCGTCTCGGTGAGCTTGCCGCGGTAGAAGACCTCGACGACGTCGGGGAAGAGGCGCACGTCGACCTCGCAGCCGATGAGGCGCGAGGGCACGGAGTAGACGCGGCGGCCGAAGTGGATCGTGCTCCACTGCCGCACGGTGGCGCGGTACGTCGTGTAGTTGGGCAGGGGCGACTCGGGCAGGGGCAAGAGCCGCGACCGCTCCTCGACCATCAGGGCGGGCGTGCGCTCGGCGTTGCTGCGAGCGAGCAGCACGCCGGCGAAGTGCTCGTAGGCCTCGACGCTGACGAACTCCGTGCTGCCGCGCAGTACGAGCGCCTGGCGCAGCGCGGACTTGAAGACGTCGTGGCTCTTCTCGACGACGCCGTTTTGGTGCGACTCGCCCGGCTCGATGCGAGTCGATGTGGCGCCGTAATGATCGAGCACGGCGGCGAAGCGCCGGTTGAGCTCGCGCCCGCCCTCGGGCAGCTGGTGCGTCGCTGCCGAGAGGTTGTCGCTGCGCCAGACGCGAGGCACGCCGCCGGCGGCCCAGAGGGCGCACTGCAGGCCACGCACGAGCGCCTCGAACGTCTCGGAGAAGGCGAGGCAGGCGAAGCGCCACTTGCTGAAGCTCAGCACGAACTGGAACCACAGGTGCGGGAACGGCGCGCCGCCGATCGTGACGCCGAGGTCGCTCGCGTCGGTGAAGTCGAAGGCGCCCTCGCGGCCCGGCTCGTGGCGCTGCTCGAACATCACGGGTTTGCCGGGGCCGTAGAGCGCGCGCCACTCGTGCACGCGCCGCTGGAGAGTGCGCAGCTGCGCGGGACCGAACGCGCCTGGGTGACGCCGGCGCAACTCGTCGAGCAACGTCGTCGCGTCGAGCACGGCGTGCTGGTCGGCGCAGAGGAGCGGAACGACGTCCTGCTCCCACACACGCACGAACGGGTCCTTGCGCGTGCGCCACGAGCGAGCGCGCTTGGTCTGGCTCGGCAGCGGCCCCTGTTGCCAGTGCCGTGCCGTGCGGATGCTCATGCCGGCCGCGGCTGCGGCGGCCTGTTGCGTCTTGCCCTGTGCCATCTTGGTCCTCAGCAACCTGACCTGCTCGTCGCGCACCATCGGAACCTCGCGGCTCCCGGCGCAAGGCCGGAAGCTGCGGCTCCGAACGCTGTCACGACGCGGCCGTCAGGACGGCGCCGAACCGGCAGAAATAGTTGTCGCCCACCGGCAGAAGCAATCGTCGTCCATCAGGGAATTCGGCATGGATTGTCCATCCGACGTCCAACGTCCTGCGCGTCGGCCATGAGTCCAGGCCGGAGCTTGCCCGCTCATGGGACTTCCGCGTCGACCGATGTCCGTGCTACCAGCACCTCCATGCGCCGAACCTTGTTGCCGCTGTCATTCCTCGCCCTCGTGCTGCCCGCGTCGTGTTCGAGCACGGACGCTCCAGCGGCAATGGCGGGCCCCTCGGGGTGCGCGGTCGGCACCAAGTCGTGCGCCGGGGCGTGCGTCGATACGACGGCGCCGGCGACGGGCTGCGGCGCGGCCTCGTGCACTCCGTGTGACCTCGCGCACGCCTCGGCCGCCTGCGATGTGGCGGGGGCCTGCAGCGTGGGCCACTGCGCGTCGGGCTGGGGCGACTGCGACGGCAAGGGCTCCAACGGCTGCGAGGTCGACCTGACCACGAGCACCGCGCATTGCGGCGCGTGTGGCGTGGCGTGCGGCACGACCGAGGCATGCATCGGCGGCCAGTGCCAGGACGCGGCGCAGGCGGCGACGGCCGCGTGGCTCGGCAAGCAGCAGGGGGGCTTCTGCCTCACCGAGCCCGGGTCGCTCGTCAACGTGTGCACCGAGGGCAGCGACGCCGACGGCTGGTTCTGCATCGACGACAACTGGATGCACGTCTACGCGGGCGGTATCGCGGTCGACGTCGGCATCGACTGGGACGGCAAGGACACGCAGGGCAACCTGCTCGACATGGGCGGCGACTGCGGGCTGCATCGCGCGACTTTGCGGCTGACGCCGTCGGATGGCGGCGCGGTGCAGCTGACGGCGAGCGGTCCGGGGGCCGCGACCGTCACCGCGTCGATCGCGCCAGGGCGCCACCTGTTCTCGTGGCGCGTCACCGCGAGCGCGAGCGCGCTGTGGGTCGACGGCGTCAAGGTCGGGGTGAGCGTCGGCAGCGGCGA
>CAITLX010000367.1 GCA_903893335.1 uncultured delta proteobacterium
CCCGGTCAGGTCGTGGCGCTCGAGGACGTCGCCGCTGTAGCCCGACATGAACAGCACCCGGGCCGCCGGGCACAGCGGCGCGAGGCGGTCGGCGAGCTGGCAGCCGTCCATGCCCGGCATCACCAGGTCGGTGAGCAGCAGGTCGAGCTCCTTGCCGTGCCGCTCGCAGTAGAGCAGCGCATCGCCCGCATTGGCGGCGACCTCCACGCGGTAGCCAGCGGTGACGAGCATGCGCCGCACCAGCACGCGCAGCACCGGCTCGTCCTCCACGACGAGCACCGACTCGTGGCCACGCGAGCGCTCGGAGGCGCGGCGCTCCGAGGGGGGCGGGGGCGCGTCCCCCTCGCTCAGCGGGAGGTAGACGCGAAACGTCGAGCCTCGCCCCGGCGCGCTCTCGACCTCGATGCCGCCGCCGCTCTGCTTGACGATGCCGTGCGCCATCGCGAGGCCGAGCCCCGTGCCCTTGCCGACCGCCTTGGTCGTGAAGAAGGGCTCGAAGATGCGCGCGCGCGTCGCCTCGTCCATCCCCGTTCCGGTGTCGCGCACGGCGAGCTCGACGTAGACGCCGGGCGCCACCGCGAGCGAGCGCGCGCGCTCGACGTCGAGCTGCACGGTCGCCGTCTCGACCGTGAGCGTGCCGCCTCCCGGCATCGCGTCGCGCGCGTTCACCACGAGGTTCATCACGACCTGCTCGAGCTGGCCCCGGTCGGCGAGCGTCGGGTGGCGGCTCTCGCCTGCGTTCACCTCGAACGCGATGGTCTCGCCGATCAGCCGGCCGAGCATCTGCGCGAGGTCGGCGAGCAGCTCGTCGACGTCGATGGCCTCGGGCTCGAGCACCTGCCGGCGGCTGAAGGCGAGCAGCTGGCGGGTGAGCACGGCTGCGCGGCGCGCCGCCGCCACGACCTGCTCGAGATCGGCGCGCAGCGGATCGCCGGCGCGTAGGTCGTCGACCGCGAGCTCGGTGTACGAGAGGATGACGCTGAGCAGGTTGTTGAAGTCGTGGGCGACGCCGCCGGCGAGCTGCCCGACGGCCTCGAGGCGCTGGGCGACGCGCAGCCCCTCGGCGGCGCGGTTGCGCGCCGAGACGTCGTTCTTGATCGCGACGAAATGGGTGACGGCGCCCCCCTCGCCCTGCACCGGGGTGATGGTCATCTCCTCCTCGTAGAGCGAGCCGTCCTTGCGGCGGTTGACCAGCTCGCCGTGCCACACGCGCCCGGCGAGGATCGCCCCCCACATCTCGCGGTAGAACTCGACGCCCTGCACGCCCGAGCGCAGCTGGCGGAACGATTGCCCGACGAGCTCGTCCGGCGCGTAGCCCGTGAGCGCGCAGAGCGCGTCGTTGACCCACACGACCGTGCCCGCGAGGTCGGTGATGACGATGCCGTTGGCCGCCGCCTGCAGCGCGCTCGTCTGCAAGTGGCGAGCGGCCTCGGCCCGGCGCCGGTCGGTCGTCTCCACCATCGTGGCGATCGAGTGCGTCACCGCCCCGCTCGCGTCGCGAACGCCGGTCACGTTCACGCGGCACCAGCAGATGCTGCCGTCCTTGCGCAGGTAGCGCTTCTCGAACTCGATGCCCGGTAGCTCGCCGCGCACGACGGCGCCGAACGCCTGCGCGTTCTTGGCGCGGTCGTCGG
>CAITLX010000368.1 GCA_903893335.1 uncultured delta proteobacterium
CTGCTCGCGGCTGCGGCCGTCGTCGCGCTGGCGTGGGTGGGGCTCGTGGGCGTCTGGGGGAGCGCGCCCGGGCCGGGGTCGGGCAAGGAGGTCGAGCTCGACTGGCCCGCTGGCCTCGGGCCCGACGAGGCGGCCGAGCGGCTCGCCGCCGCCGGGCTGACCGCCTCGCCCACCTGGCTCGCGCTCTACCTGCGCGCCACCGGCGGCGCCGGCTCGCTGCGCGCGGGCGCGCACCTGCTCACCGACGATCTGTCGGCGCGCAGCCTGGTGCGGCGGCTCGAGCGCGCGCAGTTCGGCGAGCGCGCGCGCGTGACGCTGCCCGAGGGGGTGCACCGGTTCGAGATCGCGCGGCGGCTGCACGCCGCGAAGGTGTGCAGCGCGAGGGCGTTCCTCGCGGCGACCGCGCGGCGTGCGCTGCTCGACGAGCTTCGCATCGAGGGCGCGTCCGCCGAGGGCTACCTCTTCCCCGCGACCTACGAGCTCGCCCTCGACTCCGACCCCGACGAGGTCGTGCGCCGGCTGGTCGGCGAGGTCGACAAGCGCTGGGAGCGCGTCGCCGCGGCGCACGCCGAGGGGCTCGAGAGCCTCCGCGCCACGCTGGGTTGGAGCCGGCGCGAGGTGATCACGCTCGCGTCGGTGGTCGAGAAGGAGGCGGTGGTCGACGACGAGCGCCCGGTCATCGCCGGCGTCTTCTTGAACCGCCTGCGCGACGCGGCGTTCGTGCCCCACCGCCTGCAATCCGACCCCACGGCGATGTACGGCTGCGTCGCGCTCGGCGAGTCGATCGCGTCGTGCCGCGGGTACTCGGGCAAGGCCTCGCACGAGATCAACGCGGACGAGGCCAACCCCTACTCGACCTACCGCCACGACGGCCTGCCGCCTGGGCCCATCGCGAGCCCCGGCGAGCGGTCGATCGAGGCCGTGCTCGCGCCGACGCCGAGCCGCTACCTCTACTTCGTGGCGCGCGGCGAGGGGCGCCACACCTTCAGCGAGACCTACGCGCAGCACCTCGACGCCGTGCGCCGCAAGTGAGCCCGCTCGCTCCGCGCGCCTCGGGCGGGGAGCGAGCGCTCAGCGCCCGATGGGGATCTCCGAGTCGGGGCCGTGCGGCCTCCGGGCGAGGAAGCGGTCGCGCAGCGTGCGCCCCGACGCCACCATGCGGCGCACCGAGGGGAGCCGCGCGCGGGTGTAGTCGTCGAGCGCGGCGGCGATCTGCGCGCGGTGTCGCGTCGGGTCGGTCGTGGCGCCCCCGTCGCGCAGCGCGCGGTGCAGCGCGCGCGCGAGCTCCTCGGCGTCGGCCAGCGCCGCGCCGGCGCCCTGGCCCGTGAAGGGGAGCAGCACGTGCGCCGCGTCGCCGGCGAGCGCGACGTTGGCCGCGTGCAGGCGCGGCAGCGCGTCGAGGTCGGTGGTGTGCCAGAGGCGCGAGTGCTCGAAGTCGGTGCGCCCCAGAAGCCGCGGCACCGGGTGGCGGAAGTCGCCGACGAGCCGGTGCACCAGGCGCGCGCGCTCGTTCGCCGTGTGCACGTCGGACCGGTGCCGCTCGGCATCGAGCTGCACGTACCAGACGAGCCGCCCGGCGCCGCACGGAACCACGCCGAACGCGAGCCCGCCGGCGGGGTGCTCGAGCTTGACCAGGCGCGGGCCGAGCTCGGCGGCGAGGTCGGGGTCGTCCACATGGCCGACGATCTCGTGCAGGCGCACCTCGCCGGCGTGGCGCTCGGGCGCGACCTGCGCGCGCAGGCGCGACCGCGCGCCGTCGCAGGCCACGAAGAGATCGCCGACGACCTCGCTGCCGTCGCTGCAGCGCACCGCGTGGGCGTCGCCGCGCGCGTCGCGCAGCAGCTCGAGCGCGCGCACGCCGCGACGGACGATCCCCGCGGGCAGCGCCTGGGTCAGCTCCTCGATGAGGTGCCCTTGCAGCACGCCGACGGCTCGGTCGAGGAGCACGGCGCCGACGGCTTCGCCATCGGGGCGAAACGTGTCGATGCGCTCGAGCCGCTGTCCGCGCGCGACCACGCGCGCCTCGAGACCGAGCGAGGCGAGGCGCACGAGCCCCTCCTCGAACAGCAGCAGCCCCTTCCAGGGCTCCGGGCGCGCGTCGCCCGGCTCGATGACCGTGGGCCGGATGCCGACGCGCAGCAGCGCGTGGGCGCAGGCGAGGCCAGCGACTCCACCCCCGATGACGACAACGCGCACCGAGCTTGCTCCCCGCGCACTGGGCGGAAAATCTGGACGTTCGGCTGCAACCGCCCCGTCTTGCCCCTCGTCGACCCCTCCCGTGAAGTCGCTGGGGGGAAGGTTCACGTGGGGTGGGCGTCTCCTCGACGAGGGATGCGGGCGTTCATGCGGGCGCCCGTGTACCACGCCGGCGCTCGCGGAGGCTAGCGCGCGACGCCCCGGGCCCCGTGTGGTAGCAACGCGGCGCCCGCGATGCCCGCCCCGCCCCCGTCTCCCTTCCGCACCGTCTCGACCGGCCTCGACTTCCCGCGCGACGAGGCCGGGACGCTCGCGTTCTGGAAGCAGCGCCGCATCTTCGAGCAGTCGCTCGCGGCGCGCGCCGGCCAGACGCCGTTCGTCTTCTACGAGGGGCCGCCCACGGCCAACGGCCTGCCGCACAACGGCCACGTGCTCACGCGCGTGATGAAGGACATCTTCCCGCGCTTCCGCTCGATGCGCGGCTTCGACGTGCCGCGCAAGGCCGGCTGGGACACCCACGGACTGCCCGTCGAGGTCGAGGTCGAGAAGGAGCTTCGCATCCACGGCAAGGCCGACATCGAGGCTTACGGGGTCGAGAAGTTCACCGCGCGCTGCATCGAGTCGGTGTTCCGCTACACGTCCGAGTGGGAGAAGCTCACCGAGAAGATCGGCTTCTGGGTCGACACCGCCGACGCCTACGTCACCTACCACCGCACCTACGTCGAGAGCGTCTGGTGGGCGCTGTCGCAGCTCTTCGACAAGGGGCTGCTCTACCAGGGCCACAAGGTCGTCTGGTGGTGGGCGCAGGGGGGCACGGCGCTCAGCTCGGCCGAGGTCGGCCTCGGCTACCGGCAGGTCGACGACCCGAGCGCGTACGTCGCGTTCCCGCTGAAGGACGAGCC
>CAITLX010000369.1 GCA_903893335.1 uncultured delta proteobacterium
GCGCAAGGTGCTCGAGCAGCTCGGGTGGACAGCCAAGGATCTGGGGTTGCAGCAGGGGCTCGGCACCGACGTGCCGAGCGACGCAGCCGCCGTCGTCGTACTCGGTCCGCAGCAGCCCTTCCTCGCCTCCGAGGTCTCGGCCCTCGAGCGCTACGTGCAGCACGGCGGCCACCTGCTGCTCGCCCTCGACCCCGAGCCGCGCATCGACGTGGCCCCGCTCGCCGCGGTCGCCGGCCTCGCGTGGCAGCCCGCCATCCTCGCCAACGAGAAGGTGCACCTGCGCCGGGCGTTCAACGACTCCGACCGCACGATGATCGTGACCAACCGCTACTCGTCGCACGCCTCGGTCACGACGCTCGGGCGCAACGCAGCGACCGCGCCCATCGTGCTCGCCGGAGCGGCCTCGTTCGAGAAGGCCAAGGGGGGCGACCCCACCTTGCAGATCGACTTCGCGGTGCGCACGACCCCCGACACGTTCGCCGACGCGAACGGCGATTTTCAGCTGACCGACGCGACCGAGAAGCGCGCGAGCTGGAGCGTCGCGGCCGCCGTCACGCGCCCCGCCGAGGGGGGCGACAAGGCGCGCGAGGCGCGCGTGTTCGCCCTCGCCGACGCCGACGCGCTGAGCGACGCCGCGCTCTCGAACGAGCCCAACCTCGTGCTGCTGCTCGACGTGCTGCGCTGGCTCGGCGGCGAGGAGAGCTTCGCCGGCGCGCCGACCTCGACCGAGGACGTCCGCATCGAGCACACCAAGCAGAAGGACGTCGTCTGGTTCTACGCGACGGTGGTCGGCGTCCCGGCGCTCGTGCTCGCGCTCGGCCTCTGGCTCTCGCTCGGGCGCTCGCGCGCCCGTCAGGTGCGCTCGTGAAGCCCCGCCTCTCGCTCGCCGTGCACGGCTCGCTGCTCGCCGCCGCCGCCGCTGCGGCGTTCGCGGTCTCGAGCCGCGACGGCGCGGCCCCCATCTCCTCGCCCACCGAGGCGGTCGTGTGGGGCGGCAAGGCCGCCGACGTCGAGCGCATCCGCTACGACGCCAAGGGCAAGCGCGTGTCGATCGACGCGCGCGCCGACGCCACCGGGCGCTTCTTCGTCGGCACGGTCGAGAAGGACAAGGCCCCCGACGCCGGCGCCGCCGCGTCCCCCCCCACGACGACCTTCGTCTCGGTCGCGGCGGCGACGAAGCTCACCGAGGCGCTCGCGCCGCTGCGCGCCACCCGCGCGCTCGGCAAGCTCGACCCGGCGCACGCAGCCGACTTCGGGCTCGCGACCCCCGAGGCCACCCTCACGGTGCGCGTCGCGGGCCAGGAGCACGAGCTCACCCTCGGCGCGGCGACGCCCGGCGGCGCGGACCGCTACGCGCTCGACCGCGCGCGCGGCGAGCTCTACGTCGTCAAGGGCGACCCGCTGCGCGACGCCGAGTCTCCCGAGACGCGCCTGCTCGAGCGCGACCCGCACGCGTGGAAGGACGCCGATGTGACGTCCGCGCGCATCGAGGCCGCCGGCAAGGCCCGCGAGGTCGCGCGCGGCGGCACCGAGGCGAAGCGCTTCTGGTCCGACCCCGCGAGCCGTGACAAGGCCGACGAGACGCTCGGCAACTGGATGAGCAAGCTCGACCGGCTTCGCCCCACCGAGTACGTCGCGGCCCCGCCCGAGGGGCGCACCGTCGCGCTGCGCGTCGAGTGGTCGGGCGCGTCGGGCAAGCTCGGCTGGCTCGAGCTCGTGAAGGCTCCCGGCGAGGGGGGCAAGAGCGCCTGGTTCATCGTCACCGAGCGGACGCGCCTGCACGCGAAGGTCCTCGCCACGCTCGCCGAGCAGGTCGAGGCCGACATCGCCTCGGTCGGCGCCGCGAGCCGCTGACCGCGCCAAGCGCCCCGCATCGAGCGTCAATGCGCTGACGCCGCGCGACCGGCCTGCACGCACTTTCAGCCAAACCACCGCGGTGCGCGACGAGAGCACGCGCGGCACGGCGATTGCGAACGCAGAGCCGCGGTGCCGCGATGCGCGTCGCCGCACCGGCCCCCGGACAGCCGTGTCGTCACGCGCGACGCGCGCGCGCCGGAGGCCCACGCATCAACCCAATGGGAAGCGAATGGGAAGCATGACGTTCGGGCTCGATGGCGACACGCACGGAGCGACGGCTCCGACCACGACGACCCACGACCTGACCGAGGCGTGGACGCGCGACGCGGAGAGGATCGTCGCGTCGCTCGACGCCGCGACGCGCGGCGACCTCACGCGGCCCGTCGGGCTCAAGGGCGACGACGCGATGTCGCTGGTCGGCGCGGCGGTGGACCGGCTGCTCGGCGCGCTGCGCGGGTCGCTCGCGTCGATCGGGGCGGACGTGGCCCACGTGGCGCGCGCGGCCGACCTGCTCACGTCGGTCGCCGCCGAGCTCGCGGCCGGAGCGGCCGAGACGTCGTCGCGCGCGCGCACGGTCACGAAGGCGGCGGACGACATCAAGTCGAGCATCACCAACGTCGCCGGAGCCGCCGAGGAGATGAGCGCCACGGTGCGCGACATCTCGTCGAGCGCGAGCTCGTCGGCGCGCGTCGCCGGCCACGCGGTGCAGGCCGCGATGTCCACCAACTCGATCGTGTCGAACCTCGGCACGAGCTCGACGGAGATCGGCAAGGTGACGAAGGTCATCAGCGCCATCGCGCAGCAGACCAACCTGCTCGCGCTGAACGCGACCATCGAGGCGGCGCGGGCCGGCGAGGCGGGCAAGGGCTTCGCGGTCGTCGCCAACGAGGTCAAGGAGCTCGCCAAGGAGACGGCGCGCGCCACCGACGACATCTCGCGCAAGATCGAGGTCATCCGCAGCGACACGGGCAAGAGCGTGGACGCCATCTTCGAGATCCAGGCGGTCATCGAGAAGCTGAGCGGCTTCGCCACGACGATCGCCGCGGCGGTCGAGGAGCAGGCGACGACCACCCGCGAGATCGCGCGCAACGCCGCCGACGCGGCGGCCCTCACCGGCACCGTCGTCGACAACATCGGCGGCGTCGCGAGCGCGGCGCTCGGAGCCGAGCAGCGGGCCGCTTCCACGCAGGCCTCCGCCCGCGATCTGGTCGGCGCCTCGAGGCGCCTCGAGGCGACGATCGCCGCGTTCCGGACCTGAACGCCGCGCGGCGCGGCTTCAGCTTCGGGCGCGCGCGAGCGCCTGCGCGCACTGCGCGGCGACGCCGAGCATGAAGGCGCGATCGGCGGCGGCGAACGTCTGCGCCTCGGGGAACGTGAGCAGGAGCGCGCCGAGCGCGGTGTCGCCGTCGAGCAGCGGGAGCACCGCCCAGGCGGCGTCGCTCATCGCCGACGCCGCCTCCGCGAGCGCGGGGAAGCGCGCGCGCGCTTCGTCGAGCGACTCGAGCCAGACGGGCTCGCTGGAGCGGATCACCGCGGCGGTCGGGAAGCGCGGCTCGGCGTCGGGGGAGAACGCGACCGCAGCCGCGCGCCACTCGGTGAGCACGCCATCGACGGGCACGGGCCACGCGGCCGCCATCTCGAGCCCGGCCGCGGTCGGCACGACGACCGAGGCGCCGCAGGCGCCGAGGGCCGAGACCGACTCGCTCACGATCGAGCGCGCCACGTCGGCGAAGGTGCGCGCGCGAGAGAGCGCGGCGGTGATCGCGTAGAGGCGCCGCAGGCGATCGGCCGCGCCCTCGGCCGCCACGCGCGCCCGCTGCTCGGACTCGTAGAGCCGCGCGTTGGAGAGCGCGAGGGCCGCGCGCCCGGCGTAGGCGGCGACGAGCGAGGCGTCGTCGCCGTGACCGGCGTCGCGACGCGCGACCGCCAGGACGCCGATGGCGCGCTCGCGGGCGCGCAGCGCGACCACCGTGAGCGCCGAGAGGCCCAGCGCCTCGAGCCCAGCGCGCACGCGCGCCATCGCGGCGCGGTGGGGGTCGTCGACGGCGGGTCGCCCGCTCGAAGAGCCGCGGCTCGAGGTCGGCGGCGCGGAGGGCGCGCGCGGCGAGTCGGGCGGCAGCGACTCGGGGCGGCTCGACACGGCGATGGACGCCGACGAGCCGCGCGACGACGACGGCGCCTGCGCAGCGGCGGCGATGGTCAGCACCTCGCTCGGCACGCCGACGGTCGACACGAGCAGATGGAGCACGGCGCGCAGGTCGGGGCCGGCGACGCCCCACGCGCCGAGGCTCCCAGCCTCGTCGAGGGTGGCCGCAGCCGCTGCGTCGCCGACCACCGGAACGGCGTCGCGCGCGATGACCTCGAGCACCGCGACCGGGTCGAGGGTCGCCGCGAGCTCGGCGCTGACGCGCGCGAGCAGCTCGAGCCGCGCACGCCCCGCCTCGGCCTCGGCGCGCGTCGCGCGCTCGGCCTCGAACAGGCGGCTGTTCTCGATCGCGAGGGCGGTGCGGCGCGCGACGTCCTCGGCGAGCTCGAGGTCCTCGGGGCCGAAGCGCCGCGACGCGTCGCTCGCGACGAAGGTGATGCAGCCGAGCGCGCGCGCCCGGCCGAGCAGCGGCACGATGAGCCGCGCCTCGCAGCCGAGGTCGCGCATCACACCCTTCAGGTTGTCCACCACGACGGCGGGGTCGATGTCGGGGTAGAGCGCCGTGCGCCCCGTGCGCACGACCTGCTGCGCCTCAGGCGTCGAGGCCGCCCCCGGCTTGATGATCTTCCACACGAGCGCCTCGCGCGACGGGTCGCCGTGCGCGCCCGCGACGGGCCGCGCCACCCCCTCGCCATCGACGAGCGAGACGATGCACCAGTCGCCGAGCGCCGGCACCGCGATGCGCGCGAGCCGCGCGAGCCGCGCGACGATGTCGCTCTCGCTCGGCTGCAGCACGCCCGCGACGCGCAGCAGGAAGGTGACGCGGCGCTCGGCGGCCTCGGCGGCAGAGCGCGCCTCGCGCTCCTCGGCGAGGAGCTTGGTGCGGTCGGCCTCGGCGCGGACCCGCTCGGTGACGTCGCGGAAGCTCCACACGCGCCCGACCGGCAGGCCGTCGGCGCGCGGGACGGTCGAGAAGCGCTCGAAATGGCGACCGTCGCGCAGCTCGAGCTCGTCGAGCGTGTCGGCGTGGGCGTCCCCCTCGATGTCGCTCGGGCGGAGGATGAACTGCCCCGGCCCCTTGAGCACGTGCTTCGAGAGGGCGCCCTCCTCGTCGATCTCGGCGAGCGTCTCCTCGGGCACGCTCCACATTCCGAGGAAGCGCTGGTTGAAGTGCACGATGCGGCCGTCGTCGTCGACGACGACGATGCCGTCGGCCGTGGAGTCGAGCGTGCCTTGCAAGAGCGAGCGGGTTCGCTTGCCCTCGTCCTCCGCCGCGCGACGCTCGGACGTGTCGCGGATGAGAGCGCCGAAGCAGTTGCGGCCGTCGACCTGCCAGCCCGACACGACGATGTCCATCGGGAACTCGGTGCCGTCCCTGCGCTGGCCGGCCATCTCGACCTCGCGGCCGACCACGCCGCGCTCCCCGGTGCGCCCGAAGCGCGCGAGGCCGCGCCGGTGCAGATCGTGGAAGCGCTCGGGCATGAGCACGGTGACCGGCTTGCCGAGGACCTCGTCGGAGCGCCAGCCGAAGATGCGCTCGGCGGCGCCGTTCCACGAGTCGATGAGGGCGTCGCCGTCCATCGTCACGACCGCCGACCGCGCGGCCTCCGCCAGCAGGCGCAGCCCGGCGAGGCTCTGCTCGACGCGCACACGGACGCGGCGCGCGTGCGTGACGTCGTGCCCGAACAGGTGCAACCCCTCGCCGTCGCGCGGCTGCACGACGACGAACGCGAAGACCTCGTCGCCGACCTCGACCTCGACGGGGGCGGCGGTCACGCCCTCGCGCACGGCCGACGCGAGCGACGCCCACGACGCGGGCAGCGCGCCTCCATCGAGCACGGACATGCGCGCGAGCAGGCGGCGCGCGGGCGCGTTCGCCCGGACCACCGTGCCGTCGCGCGCGACCTCGATCGCGGCAGCGGGATCGAGCGCGGCGATGCGCGCGAGCTCTTCGGGCGAATCGCGGAGCCAGGGCATGGAGACACCAGGATAGCGCAACACGGCACGATCGGGCGAGTGTGGAACCTGATGGACATCGCGCGACGCCGGAGCTACACCCCCAAACGGGTGGAGGGAACATGACCAAGCGGGGTGGGACTTCCGCGCTGCTGACGGCGAGTCAGCTTGCGCGGCTGTGTGCGGTAGATCTGAAGACGATCCACAACTGGGCCGACAAGGGCGCGATCCGGCATTTTCGCACGCCGGGGCGGCACCTGAGGTTCCGCCAGGTGGACGTGCTCGAGTTCCTGCGGCGCTTCGGTTATCCGGTGCCGCCCGAGCTTCGCGCAGGCACGCGCCCGCGGGTCGTGCTCGTCGACGACGAGACGCAGCTGGTCGCCGCCGCGCGGCGCTCGCTCGCGGCGGGCTACGAGCTCACGACGTTCCAGGACCCGGTCGAGGCGCTCGTCGCCGTCGGCAGGCTGCAGCCCGACGCCTTCGTCGTGGGCGCGGAGGTCGCGGGCATCGACTCGCAGCTCTGCTTCGAGCGGCTCCGCCGCAACACCGCGACCACGGGCGTGCGCTGCGTCGTGTGGGGCGGGCGCGACGACCCCAAGGCGCCCACCGACGTCGCGGTGCGGGCCGTGCGCAAGCGCGACGTCGCGTCGCTCCGCCTCGCGCTCGACGACATGCTCGGCGCAGCCTCGTAGCTGCTCGAAGCGTGAGGAGCCCGCGCAGGCGGGCTCGGAAGCGTGTGATCGAGC
>CAITLX010000370.1 GCA_903893335.1 uncultured delta proteobacterium
GCGCTACCTCGGCACCTGCGCCGACTGCTGGGCGGGCGACTTCTACGGCTACGTGCTGAGCGACGGCACGGTCGCGCCCTGCCTGCTGACGCAATGGCAGGTACCGCGCGCCAACGGGCGCGAGAAGGGGCTGCTGCGCGCGTTCCACGAGATGGCCGCGCCCCAGGGCCCCGGCTGCTCGTGCGTGCCGACCCACGAGGTCAACCGCATCCTCGACCTCGACGTCGGCGTGCTGTGGAACGCCCTCGACATGGCGCTCGCCGCCAAGGCCCCCAGGGTGCGCGCTCCGGCGTGAGGCTTGCGCGGTGCGCCCGCAGGGGCGCGCGCGTTTGTCATCGCCCCTCGGGGCGGGTACTGACAGGCGATGAACCGGCTGCTGAACCGCTCCAACGCGGGGTTCGCGCTCATGGCGCTCGTGCTCGGCCTGCTGCTGCTGCAGGACTGGTGGGGCCGGTCGCCGCCGACCGAGACGATCGGCTACGGCGAGTTCCAGAAGCTCGTGCGCGACAAGGCGCTGACCTCGGTCGTCATCGGGCGCGAGCACGTCACCGGCACGTTCAAGGAGGAGCGCTCGGGCAAGAAGCGCTTCGTCGCGGTGCGGGTCGAGCCCGAGATCGCCAGGGATCTCGACGCCGCCGGCGTGCCCTACTCGGGCGAGGTCGAGTCGAGCGTCGTGCCCATGCTCGTGTCGTGGGTGCTGCCGGTCGCCTTCTTCTTCGGCATCTGGTTCGTGCTCTCGCGGCGCATGGCCAAGCAGCTCGGCGGGCAGGGCGGCCTCATGTCGATCGGGAAATCGAAGGCGAAGGTCTACGTCCAGACCGACACGAAGGTGACCTTCGCCGACGTCGCCGGCGTCGACGAGGCGAAGGCCGAGCTCGAGGAGATCGTCGGCTTCCTCAAGGACCCGAAGGCCTACGGCCGCCTCGGCGCGCGCATGCCCAAGGGCGTGCTGCTCGTCGGCCCCCCCGGCACGGGCAAGACGCTGCTCGCCAAGGCCGTCGCCGGCGAGGCGGGCGTGCCCTTCTTCTCGATCTCGGGCTCCGAGTTCGTCGAGATGTTCGTCGGGGTCGGCGCGGCGCGCGTGCGCGACCTCTTCGAGCAGGCTCGCGGCACGGCCCCCTGCATCATCTTCATCGACGAGCTCGACGCGCTCGGCCGCGCGCGCGCCTCGGCGCAGGGCATGAGCGGCGGGCACGACGAGAAGGAGCAGACGCTCAACCAGCTGCTCGCCGAGCTCGACGGCTTCGACCCGTCGTCGGGCATCGTGCTGGTCGGCGCCACCAACCGCCCCGAGATCCTCGACGCGGCGCTGCTGCGCGCAGGGCGCTTCGACCGGCAGGTGCTCGTCGATCGCCCCGACCGCGTCGGCCGCGAGCAGATCCTGAAGGTGCACGCGCCGAAGGTGACCCTCGCCCCCGACCTGAAGCTCGGCGACATCGCGGCGCTGACGCCCGGCTTCACGGGCGCCGATCTCGCCAACCTCGTCAACGAGGCGGCGCTCGCCGCCACGCGGCGCAGCAGCGAGCACGTCGAGGGCGTCGACTTCACCGTCGCCATCGAGCGCATCGTCGCCGGCCTCGAGCGCAAGAACCGCCTGCTCAACCCGCGCGAGCGCGAGATCGTCGCGCACCACGAGATGGGCCACGCCATCGTCGCCGCGGCGCTGCCCGGCACCGACGAGGTGCACAAGATCTCCATCATCCCCCGCGGCATCGGCGCGCTCGGCTACACGATCCAGCGCCCGACCGAGGACCGCTACCTCATGACGCGCAGCGAGCTCGAGAACAAGATGGCGATGCTGCTCGGCGGGCGCGCCGCCGAGGAGCTCATCTACGGCCACCACTCCACGGGCGCCTCCGACGACCTCGCGAAGGTGACCGACATCGCGCGCAACATGGTCACCCGCTACGGCATGGCGCCCGCCGAGCTCGGCCCCGTCACCTACGAGAGCGAGCCCAGCTCGTTCCTCGGCCAGCCGATGGGCACCCGGCGCCTCTACGCCGAGGCCACCGCGCGCGACATCGACGTCGCCGTGCGCACCCTCGTCGAGGCGCAGTTCGGCCGCGCCCGCAAGGTGCTCTCCGACAACCGGCCGCTGCTCGAGCGCTCCGCGCAGACGCTGCTCGCGAGCGAGACGTTGGCCGGCGCCGAGCTCGAGGCGATCCTCGCGGAGGTCCTGCCGAAGCGCGCGGTGCCCGAGGCGAGCGCGGCGGTTTGAGCGCAGCGCACCCCGCACTCTGGAATCCGTGTAGTCTGGAAGGACTGCATACAATCCAGCGTCGGCTCGTCCAACGCTGGCACCATGCGCGCGGCTCGCGAAACACGAGCCTCCCGACACGCCCCCAACGCGGAGTAACCCCATCGTGAAACTCAGGACCGCCTCCTACGCCCTCGTGCTCGCCGCGGGCCTCGCCGCCGTGAGCCTCTCGGCCCGCCTCGTCGCCGCCGCCCCCACGAGCCCCGTGCTCGACCCGCGCGTCGCGGCCATCCCCGTGGCGCCCATCGCGGCCGCCTCGCTCAAGCTGCGCTCGATCCAGGTCCCCCCGGCGCTCGCGTCGCAGCTCACCAGCAAGGCAGCCTTCGACCCGGCCAAGCTGCGCAGCGCGCTCACCTACCTGCCGGGCGACGTCCCGGTGCTCACGCTCCGCTCGGGCGCTCAGTTTCAGCTCGAGAAGCCCGGCGCCGAGGTGCCCCCCCCCGCGGCCACCGCGCTGCCCGCGACGCTCGTCACCAGCCTGAAGAAGTACCAGGGCTACATCGGCCAGGCGTTCTACGGCCCCGCCAAGCTCATCGGCGCCGGCGCCGTGGCGGTCCTCAACAGCATCAACGACCACACCAGCGTGCAGACGGCCATCCGCAACCAGGGCCCGCGCGGCACCTGCGTGGCCCACGCGTCGGTCGCGGCGCTCGAGGCCCTCTACAAGCGCGGCGGCACGACGAAGGACCTCTCGGAGAACCACGCCTACAACATCTTCATGCAGAACGTGGGCTCCACCTGCATGGTCGATCCGGGCCTCGCCACCTACCAGTCGGCCGGCTTCCTCTCGACCAACCGCATCTGCGAGGAGTCGCAGAGCCCCTACGTGAACAACACCGGCGCCGCGTGCGCGACCATCCCGGCCGCCTGCGCGAGCAACAAGCGCCACGGCTTCGTGGCGACGTACACGTTCTACAGCCCGGCGTTCGGCGGCACCGGCACCTACGTCGCGAACAACACGAACTACCTCGAGTCGCTGATCCACGACGGTCGCGACGTCGTGATGGGCCTCTACGTCGCCGGCAACGACTGGTCCGACGGCACGACCGAGAGCGGCACCATCGACGTGCAGATGAGCGGCGGAAACCCGGCCGAGGCCTACGC
>CAITLX010000371.1 GCA_903893335.1 uncultured delta proteobacterium
AAGGAGGCGCTGCGGCTCGGCAAGCTCCCCGAGCTCGCGGGGCTGCACCTCTCGCTCGGCGAGGAGGAGGCGACCTTCACGCTCAAGGCCGAGACGCTCGCCATCGCGGGGCTCTCGCTGCCGACGGTGCTCGGCGACGGCGAGGTGGCCAGCGAGAGCCTCGCCCCCGCGGCGCCGCCGAGGCGCAAGAAGCGCGGCGCGTCGAAGGCCGACGAGGACGCCGCCGAGAGCGACGAGGCGCACGAGGCGTTCTACGAGCGCATGCGCCTCGCGCGCGAGGTCGAGGAGGTGATCGAGGGTTTGTACCGCGATTTCCTCGCGCTGCGCCTCGGCGACGCGTGGATGCGCACCGTCGTGCCGGCGCTGCGCGCCTGGTGCGCGGGCAAGAAGGTGGACGCCGACGCCTACCGCGCTGCGTGCCGCACCCCGAAGAAGCGCTGACGCCGGTCGCCGGGCCTTCCGCCCCCATTGGAATCGCCCGGCAGGGGGGTGGCGCGGGGCCGGACCACGACGCACGTTGGCGTCCATGAAGAGGGCCTACGTCACCACGCTTTGCAATGGTGACGGCTACGTCACGGGCGCCGAGGTGCTCGGCAGGTCGCTGGCCGAGAGCGGGAGCGACATCGCGCGCATCGCGATGGTCACCGCCGACATCAGCGCGGGCGCGCGCGCGCGGCTCGCCGTACAGGGCTGGGAGGTGCGCGAGGTCGCGCCGATCGAGAACCCGACGCCCGCGTCGCAGCTGGTGTTCCAGCGCTTCGGCGCCGTGTTCACCAAGCTGCGCGCGTGGGACCTCGAGGGGCTCGACCGCGTGGTGCTGCTCGACGCCGACACCCTCGTCCTGCAGAACGTGGACGATCTCTTCGAGCGCTCCGGGTTCGCCGCCGCGCCCGATTTCTTCCTGCCCGACCGCTTCAACTCCGGCGTCATGGTGCTCACGCCCTCGCGCGACACCTTCGCGCGGATGGTCGAGGCGCTCGCCGCGTCGCCGAGCTACGACGGCGGCGACCAGGGCTTCCTCAATACCTTCTACTCGGATTGGTATGCGATGCCGGTGATGCACCGCCTGCCAGTGGGCTACAACCTGGCGAGCTTCATCTACCAGTTCGCCAATGGGCACCCGCTGCTCAAGGCCACCTTGGCCCGCGAGGCGAAGATCTTGCACTACATGGTGCAGAAGCCCTGGCAGGCGACCTCCACGCTCACCGGCGGAGCGACGGCATGGTGGTCGATGTACTTCGACGCGCACCCCGAGAAGGCGCGGGCCTGGAAGGGGCGCGTGCACGCAATCGAGGACTGGACCTTCGACAAACTCGCCGCGCTGGTGCTCGACTGAGGCTCTGGGTGCGCGCGGGTGTTCGAACGAACGAATGCCTACGAGCGGGGGAGGGAGGAGGAGCGACATGAGGAGACACACGACACGCGCGGCGCTGCTGGCCGCCTCCCTCGTGGCGACGGGCGCGACGCTCGACGCCGCCGTCACCGTGCGCGCGCCGCTCGTCTGCTCGCGCGGCCCCTCGGGGCAGCGCTTCGAGGCCGTGGTCACGCAGCCGCCCACCGCCGCCGAGGGCTCGACCTACACGGTGCGGGTCGATGGCGCCGCGTCGGGGACCATCTCGCACTTCGGGCTCAACCACATCCGCGACATGGCGACCGATTACCTGGTGGGCGCGGGCGCGTCGTACGTCCCTGGCTCGGCGCGCATCGTGCCCGGCACCGGCACGCCGAACGTCGCTGAGCACGCGCGCGTGACGCACGAGGCCGGCCTCGTGCGCCTCGTGCTGCCCGACCGCGTCGAGTCGGGCTCGAGCTACACGCCGCCGAGCATCGAGCTTCGGCTGCGGGTCGACGCGCCCGCCGGAGCGTCGCTCGCGCTCGCGCTGCGCGAGTACCGCGTGACGGCCAACGCGATCGTCGTCGGCGACCTGCTGACGACCTGCAAGCCGCAGCCGACGCCCTACCCGCTGGCGACGACGGTCGTCACCGCGGCGGCGCCTCCGTAGCGCAGAGGGGGTCGGCCCGATGGAGCCCGCGCACGCGTCTCCGTGGTGGAAGCGCACGACCACCTACCAGATCTACCCGCGCTCGTTCTTCGACGGCAACGGCGACGGCATCGGCGACCTGCGCGGCGTGCTCGCCAAGCTCGACTACGTGCAATCGCTCGGGGTCGAGACGCTCTGGCTCTCCCCCTTCTTCGAGAGCCCGCAGGCCGACTTCGGCTACGACGTCAGCGACCACTACGCCATCGCGCCCGAGTACGGCACCCTGGCCGATTGCCGGACGCTGATCCGCGAGGTGCACGCGCGCGGCATGAAGATCGTCTTCGACATGGTGCTCAACCACACCTCCGAGCACCACCCCTGGTTCGTCGAGTCGCGAAGCTCGCTCTCCAATCCGAAGCGCGACTACTACATCTGGCGCGACGGGCGCCGGGGCGGCGCGAGCGCTCCGCCGAACAACTGGCGCTCGATGCTCGGAGGCAGCGGCTGGCGCCACGACCCGGTCACCGGTCAGTGGTACTGGGCGAGTTTTCTCGGCTTTCAGCCCGACCTCAACTACCGCAACCCCGAGGTCAAGGCGGCGATGCTCGGGGTCGTGCGCCACTGGCTCGACGAGGGGGTCGACGGGCTGCGGCTCGACATCTTCAATGCGCTGTTCAAGGACGCGTCGTTCGCCGACAACCCCTTCTCGTGGCGAGCCATGCCCTCCGAGGACAACCCCCACGGCTTCTTCCAGCGTCACCACCACACCATCGACCACCCCGACACCATCGCGTTCGCGCGCGAGCTTCGCGCGGTCGTCGACGAGTTCCAGAGCCCGCCGCGCTTCCTCGTCGGCGAGGTGTTCGGCGACGCGAGGACGCTCCGGCGCTACTGCGGCGAGGCCGCCGACGGGCTGCACCTCGTGTTCCTCTTCGCGGCGATGCGCGCACGCTTCACCGGCCACTCGGTGCGCAAGCTCGTCGAGCAGTTCGAGCGCGCCTTCCCCGATCCGTTCTCGCCCACGTACGTGCTCGGCAACCACGACCGCCCGCGGCTCATCCACCGCCTCGGCGGGCGCCACGACAAGGCGAAGCTGCTCGCCGCGCTCCAGCTCACCGCGCGTGGCGTCCCATTTCTCTACTACGGCGAGGAGATCGGGATGGAGAACCACGACATCCCGCTGCACGAGGGGCTCGACCCGGTCGCGACGCGCTACCGCGCGATCCCGCGGTGGCTGGTGGGCGCCTTCCGGCGCAGGGGCATCCTGCTCAACCGCGACGAGTGCCGCACGCCGATGCAGTGGGACGACGGCCCGCACGCGGGGTTCTCGAGCGTGACGCCCTGGCTGCCGGTGCACCCGAAGCGCGCGTCGGCCAACGTCGCGGCGCAGGACGGCGACCCGAGGAGCCTGCTCAACTGCTACCGGCGGCTGCTCGCGCTGCGCCGGTCGTCGCCCGCGCTGCAAGAGGGGGCGCTCGTCTGGAGCGAGCAGCGCCTGCCGCGCGACGTCGTGGCCTACGCGCGGGTGCTCGACGTCGAGGGCCACCGCGAGCGCGCGGACGTCTACCTCAACTTCTCGGACAGCGCCGTGACCCTGCCGGGCGACGCTCCCCCCGGGCGCATCGTCTTCTCGTGCCGCGACGAGGCGCGCGGCGCGCCGGTGCGCGGCTACGTGCTCGCCCCCAACGAGGGCATCGTCGCATCGGACGACGGGGGAGCGCGCGCTCAGCCCTCGGCTGCGAGCGAAAACAGCTCGATCGCGCCCTCGACGACCTGGCCGTCGAGCGTCACGTAGAGGCGCCCGTCGGTGCGCACGAGCTCGAGCGAGAGCGCGCGGCCGAGGTGCGCGGCGACGGCGTCGACGACGGGCGTGTCGATGCGGTGCGCCTCGATCGAGGCGAGCTCGTGCACCCGTCGCGTCGCCATCTCGCGGCGCAGCGCGTCGGGGGCGGCCAGGGTGTAGAGCGAGACGCGATCGACGAGCTTGCGCGCCTTGTGCAGGCGCTCGGCCGAGGGCTGTCCGACGTCGATCCAGGCGACGAGCCTGCCCCCCGCGTCGCGCACGAGCACCGGCGGCTCGTCGGTGTCCGAGAGCCCACCCTTGCTGAACGCGATCCCCTCCTGGTGCGAGAGGCAGTAGGCGAACAGGCGCGTGACCAGCCAGCGGTCGTGCTCGGAGGGGTGCTGGGCGAGGCGCAGGTCGAGCGTCTCGTAGACGCCGCGATCGACGTCCGAGAGCGTCACCTCGAACCTGCGTACCGTCGCGCCTACTGCCATGGGCGACGCGTGTACCACCGAATCGCGCCGGCGCCCCGCCGCGCCCGCGCGGTCACGCCGGAGCGCGCACCCTGGGGGCCTTGGCGGCGAGCGCCATGTCGAGGGCGTTCCACAGCACGCCGACGTCGAGGTCGAGGATGCGGTTGACCTCGTGGGTCGGTACGCACGAGCAGCCGGGGCCCTGGGGCGCGGCCATCTCGTGGAAGGCGCGCAGCAGCCCCTTCTCGCGCCCGTTGGCGCGCGGTACCTGCCATTGCGTCAGCAGGCAGGGCGCGACCGTGCCGTCGCTCAGCACGTAGCCGTAGAAGTCGCCCGCCCAGCAGTCGGCGCAGGTGCCGAGGTAGCGC
>CAITLX010000372.1 GCA_903893335.1 uncultured delta proteobacterium
CACCGACCACGACGGCAAGCGCTTCAACCTCGTGCACCGCGACGTGTCGCCGCCCAACGTGCTCATCACGAAGTACGGCGAGGTGAAGATCGTCGACTTCGGCCTCGCCAAGGCCGCCGGCCAGCTCGAGAAGAGCGAGCCCGGCGTCATCAAGGGGAAATTCAGCTACCTCTCGCCCGAGGCCACCGACGGCAAGGAGGTCGACCAGCGCGCCGACATCTTCGCGGTCGGGCTCATCCTCTGGGAGTCCCTCACCGGGCGCCGCGTGTTCGACGCCGAGTCCGACATCGCCACCATCCGGCTCGTGCAGGCCGCCGCGTACACGCCGGCCTCGCGCCTCAACCCCGCCGTCCCGCCCGAGCTCGACGCCATCCTCGCCAAGGCGCTCGCGCGCGACCCGGCCGCGCGCTTCCAGGCCGCGCGCGACATGGCGCGCGCGCTCATCGATTTTCAGTTCCGCTACGGCAAGCCCGTCAGCAGCTTCACCATCGCCGGGCACGTGCAGGCCGCGATGCAGCTTCGCCGGCGCTCGATGCCGCCGCAGGGCTCGTTCATCGACAGGCTCATCGAGGAGGCGCTCTTCGAGTTCACCTCGCTCCAGTCCGACGCGCCCCCGGGCGGCGGCGTCGCGACCTCGACGGGCTCGCGCGTGTCGCCTGTCTCCGCGACGCTCGGCCTCGGCAAGTTCGAGAGCGTGCAGGACTGGGCGCGCGAGATCGCCGTCGGCGATCTGCGCGAAGAGCGCTCGGTGACGTCGCTGGCCGACGGCGTGCTCGAGGAGGGCAACCTCGCCGCGCTCGAGGACGACGAGCCCGGCGGCTCGTCGCTGCCCCCGCCTCCCGACCCCGCGCAGCCGACGACGCCCCGCCACGGCCCGCCGCCCTTGCAGGTGCACGGGTCGGCCGCGAGCGGCCGCTCGGGCGCGTTGCTCGCAGCCGGCGTGGTCGCGGCGCTGCTCGCGGTGGCCGGCATCGCCTACTACGCCGGCGTGCTCACCCCGCACTGAGCGCAGCGCCCAGCAGCTCGCTGCCCCGAGCAAACCAGGGGCAGCTGAGCTTCTGGATTCGCCATGACCGACCGCCAGCCTCGCCCTTCAGGGCGGGGCTGGCGTGATCGAGCACCCGCGGTTCAACCCGGGGCTGGCGAGGTCGCTTCGGACGGACCGCCAGCCTCGGCTTTCAACCCGGGGCTGGCGAGGCCGACGAGGTCACTTCGCGTCGTCGGCCTGGCCTTCGCCCTCGCCGCCTTCGTCGTCGCCGTCCTCGTCGTCGTCATCATCGTCGTCGTCGTCATCGTCCTCGAGATCGGGCTCCTCCTCGATCTCCGGCGGCGGCTCGCGACCTTCCTTGATGGCCTGCTGACGGGCGCGCTCGGCGGCTGCCTTGAGCTGCGCGACCTTCTGCATGACCGTCGGCTTGGGCGCGATGAGCAGCGTCATCGTGCGCCCCTCCATCATCGGGCGCACCTCGACGTTGCAGAGGTCCTCGCACTCGCGCACGACGTGGTCGAGCTGCTCCTGCGCCTTCTCGGGGTGCGTGATCTCGCGACCGCGGAAGCGCACGGTGAACTTCACCTTGTTGCCCGCCTCGAGGAAGCGGCGCGCCGCGCGCGTCTTGAACGCGAGGTCGTGCTGGTCCGTCTTCGGACGCAGCTTGATCTCCTTCACGTCGACGTTCGTCTGCTTGCGCTTGGCCTCGCGTGCCTTCTTCTTCTCTTCGTACTTGTACTTTCCGAAGTCGAGGAGCTTGCACACCGGCGGCTCGGCCTTCGGGTTGACCTCGACGAGGTCGAGCCCGAGCTCCTGCGCACGCTGCAGCGCGTCGGACGTCGTCATGACGCCGAGCATTCCTCCGTCCGCGCCGATGACGCGGACCTCGGGAACGCGGATGCGGTGGTTGATGCGGATCTGCGGGCCGCGCTGCTGTTGACGCGGATCGAAGCGGGGTCGCCCCATGCTCGTGTGTACTCTTCTTGGCTAGGCGGGGGTGCTGAAAGGGAGGGTGCGGCGCTCCGGAACAGGAGCGACGCGGCGAGTCTGCGCCTGTCTCGGCGCGGGAATCAATCCGGTCGGAATTTCGGCGCGGGAATCAACCCGCGCTCGCCGGCGGAGGGGGCGCTGCGGCGAAGCGCGGGGGGGCCGACTCGGCGAGCACGCGGTCGGCGAAGGCCTCGAGCGCCATCGCGCCGAGGTCCCCCTCGCGCCCACGCGGCGCGACCTGCCGCGTGGCGGCCTCCTTGTCGCCGACGACGGCGATGTAGGGGTGGCGCATGAGGCGGGCGTTGCGGATCTTCGCGCCGAGCTTGTCGGCGCTGAAGTCCTCGACGACGCGGATGCCGCGGCTGCGGAGGTAGGCCGACGCCTCGCGCGCGTAGTCGAGCTGCTTCTCGCTCACGATGACGATGGCGACCTGCTCGGGGGCGAGCCAGACGGGGAACGCGCCGCCGACGTGCTCGACGTAGACGCCGAGGAAGCGCTCGAGCGAGCCGAGGATCGCGCGGTGCAGCATGACGGGCCGGTGCGTCGCGCCGTCTTCGCCGACGTAGTCGAGCTCGAAGCGGTCGGGCAGCGCGTAGTCGACCTGGATGGTGCCGAGCTGCCAGCTGCGCTTGAGGGCGTCCTTGACGTGGAACTCGAGCTTCGGGCCGTAGAACGCGCCCTCGCCCGGCGACACGGTGTAGGCGAGGCCCTTGCGCACGAGCGCGTCGGCGAGCGCCTGCTCGGCGGCGTCCCACTGCGCGTCGGTGCCGATGCGCTTGTCGGGGCGCGTCGCGAGCTTGATCGCGACCTCGTGCATGTCGAGCGCGGCGTACACGCGGTAGAGGAGATCGACGAACGCCTCGATCTCGACCTGGATCTGATCGGGGCGGCAGAAGATGTGCGCGTCGTCCTGGCAGAAGCTGCGCACGCGCGCGAGGCCGTGGACCACGCCGCCTCGCTCGTAGCGGTGCAGGCGGCCGAAGTCGGCCACGCGCCACGGCAGCTCGCGGTAGCTGCGGCGCCGCGCGCCGAACACCAGGCAGTGGCTCGGGCAGTTCATCGGCTTGAGGCCGAGCTGCGCGAGATCTTCGAGCTTCGCCTCGGGCTTCGCGCCCTCATCGCCGCCCTTCGCGCCGTGATGGGCGCACGCCTCGTCGAGGCGGTCGGCGGTGACCGGGAGGTACATGTTCTCGCGGTAGTTGCCCCAGTGGCCGCTCGTCTCGAACAGGCGCTTGTCGAACACCTGCGGCGTGAGGACCTCCTCGTAGCCGTACTCGACGTACAGCGAGCGCAGGAACTCGACGAGGCGGTTGTAGACGGACGCGCCGCGCGGCAGAAAGAAGGGCATCGCCGGCGCCCACTCGTGGAACAGGAAGAGGTCGAGCTCCTTGCCGAGCTTGCGGTGGTCGCGCTTCTTCGCCTCTTCGAGCAGGCGCAGGTGCTCGTCGAGCGCGGGCTTCGACGAGAACGCCGTGCCGTAGATGCGCTGGAGCATCGGGTTGCGCTCGTCGCCGCGCCAGTACGCGCCCGCGACGCTGGTGAGCTTGATCGCCTTGAGCAGCCCCGTGCGCGGCACGTGCGGCCCCTCGCAGAAATCGACCCACTCGGCGCCGGGCTCGCCGTGGCGGTAGAGCGTGAGCTCCTCGCCCTCGGGGACGCCGCGGATGATCTCGAGCTTGAACGTCTCGCCCATGCGCTCGAACAGCGCGAGGGCCTCGTCGCGCGAGACGACCTCGCGGCGAAACGGCGTGTCCTTCGCGATGACGTCGCGCATCGCCGCCTCGATCTTCGCGAGATCGTCGTCGGTGAAGGGGCCGCCGGGCTTGGCGAAGTCGTAATAGAAGCCGTCCTCGATCGACGGGCCGATCGTCACCTGCGTGCCCGGAAAGAGGCGCTGCACCGCGTCGGCCATCACGTGCGCCGTCGAGTGGCGGATGACCGCGAGCCCGTCGGCGTCGCCGGCGCGCACGGCCTCGACCGACGCCGAGGCGTCGACCGGGGTGGCGAGGTCGACGACCTTGCCGCCGAGGCGTACGGCGATGACGTCCGGGTCGACACGCCCCGAGGCCGCGAGCAGGTCGCGAGGGAGAGCGCGCGCGGACGAAGCTGGAGTCATGCGGGGAGGGGAGTAGGCGCGACTGGGATTGAACCAGCGACCCCTACCGTGTCAAGGTAGTGCTCTACCACTGAGCTACGCGCCTGGGGCCGAAACCTCGAACGAAATCGGACGGATTCTGTTAGTCGCCGGCCGGCTTCGTGTCAAGCGCGCCGGGCGCGCAAAGCGCCGCTCCTCGCAGATTCGACCCGTGCGCGAGGCACCAGGCCGACGGGGCAACGCCCCGCCGACCTGGTCGAGCGAGCCTCAGGCCTTGATCTCGATGGTGCGCGGCAGGGCCTCCTTGCGCTTCGGCAGCGTCACGCGCAGCACGCCGTCCTTCAGCTCGGCGCCGACGTGGTCGGTGCCGACCGACTCGGGCAGGGCGAAGCTGCGGGCGAACTTGCCGTAGGAGCGCTCGACGCGGTGGTAGCCCTGCCGCTTCTCCTCGTTCTCGAGCTGGCGGGTGCCTTCCATCGTGAGCACGCCGTCGGCGACGCGGACGCTCACGTCCTCCTTCTTCACCTCGGGAAGCTCGACCTTGAAGACGAGCTTCTCGGCGTCCTCGTACACGTCGACGGCGGGGACCCACGCGCTGGCGCGCGCGGCGTCGAGCGCGCCGGCGGTGTCGAAGTAGCGGTCGAGCGTCGGCATGCGGAAGAACTCTTCGAGCGGATGATGGCGAACGGTGAGCATGGAGCTTCTCCTGTTGCGTGCGCGCGGGGGCGCAGCGTCGGGTTGGACGACGGGGGCCGAGGACTCGGCGCCGGTCGTGAGCGGAAATTCCGCCGGTGACCGGTGGGTGCGAGGCTCGGACGCAGACGAAGCTAAGCACACGCCGTGCGCGCGCAAGGGGGCGCGCCGGGGGGCCCGCGCCCGGGCGCCGAGGTCAGCGTCGCAGCACGGCGCGCGCTCGCGCGAGCGGCGTCACGAGCCGGGCTGGAGGAAGCGCGCGAGGATCTTCTTCTCGCCCCAGCCGGGGAAGAACGCGACGACGATGGGCTCGGTGCCGGCCTCGAGGCGGCGCACCTCGCCGTCGCCGAAGCGCGCGTGGCGCACGCGGGCGCCGGGCGCGAACGCGTGCTCGGCGTCGTCGGCCGCGGTGTCGTCGTACACCTCGCGGTCGATGTACCGCTCGCCGGCGGCGGCCGGAGGGGCAGCGGGCGCGACGCGCGCCTGCGGGTGCGACCAGCGCGTCACGGGCGCGGGCGCGACGCGGGGCTCGAACCTGGCGGTCGGCGCGGGCTGGGTCGAGAGCTGCTCGACGGCGTCGGCCGGGAGGCCACGGAGAAACAGGCTCGGGCGCCCGTAGCGCGTCTGGCCGTAGAGCGTGCGCACGGCGGTGTGCGTCATCCAGAGGCGGCGGCGCGCGCGCGTGATGGCGACGTAGGCGAGGCGGCGCTCCTCCTCGAGCTCGTCGCGCTCGTCGGGGGCGAGCCCCTTGTAGGGGAAGACCTCGTCCTCCATGCCCGTCATGAGCACGGCCTCGAACTCGAGCCCCTTGGCGGCGTGCACCGTCATCATCGGGACCTTGGGGACGTCGCCGAGCTGATCGGCGTCGGCGGCGAGCGTCACGCGCTCGAGCCAGCCCGAGAGCGACGGCACGTCGCCGGCCGCGAGCGCCTCCTCCTCGTACTCGCCGATGGACGAGATGAGCTCGCCCAGGTTCTCGAGGCGCGCGTCTGCCTCGGGGGAGTCCTCGGCCTCGAGCACCTTGCGGTAGCCCGACGCGTCGAGCACGCGCGCGGCCATCTCGCTCGGCGAGCCCTGCGCGGCCTCGCGCGCGAGGCCCGTGATGAGCACGCGGAAGCTCGCGAGCTTCTTGCGCGCCGCCGAGCCGAGCTCGGGCGCGTCGAGGCCGACCTCGACCGCGTCGTAGAGGCTGATGCCGCGCTCGTCGGCGAGCGCGAGCAGCCGATCGACCGTCGTCGAGCCGATGCCGCGCGCGGGCACGTTGATGATGCGCTGCAAGTCCACGTCGCTGCGCGGGTTGGCGAGCACGCGCAGGTACGCGACGACGTCCTTGACCTCGGCGCGGTCGAAGAACTTGGTGCCACCGATGATCTGGTAGGGCACGTTCTCCGAGCGCATCGCCTCTTCGAGGACGCGCGACTGCGCGTGCGTGCGGTAGAACACGGCGATGTCGCGCGGCGAGGTGCCGCCCGCGACCAGCTCGCGCACCCGCGCGACGACGAACGCGGCCTCGTCGCGCTCGTCGCGCGTGGAGACGATGCTCACCTTCGCGCCCTCGTCGTTGTCGGTCCACAGCTCCTTGGGCTCGCGGTCGCGGCTCTCGGCGATGACCGAGAGCGCAACGCGCACGATGCGGGCCGCGGAGCGGTAGTTCTGCTCGAGCTTCACGACCTCGGCGCCGGGGAAATCGTGGCGAAAGCCGCGGATGTTGCGCACGTCGGCGCCGCGCCAGCGGTAGATGCTCTGGTCGTCGTCGCCGACGACGCACAGGTTGCGGTGCCCGGCGACCAGCTGGCGCAGCAGCCGGTACTGCACATGGTTGGTGTCCTGGAACTCGTCGACCAGCACGTAGCGGAAGCGCTCGCGCAGCTCGTAGCCCTCGGGCGACTCGCTCTCGGAGATGCGCATGACGTGCAGCAGCAGGTCGTCGAAGTCGACGGCGTTGCACGACGCGAGCTTCTTCTCGTAGCGCTCGTAGACCTCGACGAGCTTGTCGTCGACGTACGACTCGGGCGTGACGTCACGCGGGCTGCGCCCCTCCTGCTTCTCCTTGTGGATGCGCGCGAGCAGCGCGCGCGCGGGCCAGCGCCGGTCGTCGAGGTCGAGCTCCTTGACGATGCGCGCGACGACCGCGCGCTGATCGCCGTCGTCGTAGATGACGAAGTCGCGCCCGAGCCCGACGGCCGAGTGGTAGCGGCGCAAGAGGCGCGCGCAGGTCGCGTGGAACGTGCCCACCCACAGGTCGCGGCCGACGTCCTCGCCGACGAGCCGCTCGAGGCGCGCGCGCATCTCGCCCGCGGCCTTGTTGGTGAAGGTCACGCACAGGATCTTCCACGGCGGCACGCGGTGGGTCGCGAGCAGGTTGGCGACGCGGTAGGTGATGACGCGCGTCTTGCCGCTGCCGGCGCCGGCGAACACGAGCAGCGGCCCCTCGGTCTGCGCGACGGCGCGCGCCTGCGGCTCGTTCAGCTCGGCGGCCGGATCGGGGTGCACGCGACGGCGGGTAGCACCGCGCACGCGAGGGGTCGAGGGGGGGCGCGCGCTACTCGTCGAGCGCGCTCGCGGCGTGGCCCCGTCGCGCGCGACGCTGCTCCTCGAGGCTGCGCAGCACGCGCCACTCGGGCGAGAAGTGGGGCAGGACGAGGCTGACGACGCAGAGCGCGAGGCACACGCCGGCGGCGATGTTCACCGCGCGCGCGATGCGCCAGGGGCGCGACTCCTTGGCGAAGAGCACGCCGAGCCCCATGCCGGCCGCGAGGCCGCCGAGGTGCGCGGCCTGGTTGGTGCGCAGCACGAAGTACCAGACGACGCTGTAGAGGACGGTGCGCACGAGCGCCTGGCGGAAGCCCGGGTCGCGCCGCGCGAGGCGGTCGCCGAGCAGCACGCCGACGAAGCCGAACGCCGCGCCGCTCGCGCCGGCGGTCGGCACGAGCGCGGGGGCGTACCACCAGGTGCTCACGAGGAAGCCGAACACGCCCGTGATGACGTAGGCGAGCACGGTGCGGGCGGGGCCGAAGCGCGTCTCGAGCGCGCGCCCGAGGTCGGCCAGCGCCATGACGTTGAAGACGATGTGCAGCACGCCGTAGTGCACGAAGCAGGCGGCGAGCAGCCGGTAGGGCTCGGTCAGGCCGTCGTCGCCGAGCAGGCCCCCGAAGCGCGCGGCGACCCAGACGGGCATGCCCGTGAACAGCCCGCCGCCGAGGCCGCCGGCCACCGCGAGCTGGAGCGCGAAGACGACGATGGAGAGCGCGCAGAGCGCCTTGGTGGCGGGGTGCTGCACGCGGCTCGCCTCGTGCACGAGGGCCGCGAGCGGCCCGGGAGGCAGCCACCGGCCGCAGCGGCCGCAGTGGGGCTCGTCGACCGCCGTGTAGTAGCGGCAGTAGGGGCAATTTCGGCCTCCGAGCGTCACCGGGCGCGAGCATAGGCGACGCACGGCCCGCGCGCGACCTCGCGGGGGCGATCCTTGACGGCCCACGACGCCCCAGGTACGCCCCGGCGCGCATGCTCTCCCCCCGGTCACGCCTCGCTCCGCTCGCCGCGCTCGCGGTCTTCTGCTTCGCGTCCGCCGCCCTCGCCGAGACCAAGCTCGCCGTCGTCGACGTGCAGCGCGCGGTCATGGAGAACGAGGAGGGGCTGCGCGCCCAGGCCCAGCTGAAGAAGTACTTCGACAAGAAGCAGCAGGAGCTCGACGGCAGGCAGTCGGAGCTGGCCAAGGAGAAGGAAGACATCGAGAAGCAGGTCAAGGTGCTCCCGCAGGCGCAGCTGCAGAAGCGCATGGAAGACTGGCAGAAGAAGGCCAGCGAGCTTCAGGCTGTGTTCGTCGAGTACAACAAGGAGCTGCAGAAGAAGCAGAGCGAGATGACGCAGCCGATCTACGGCAAGGTCGTCGCCCTGCTGCGCCGCATCGCGACCCAGGAGGGCTACGACGCCATCCTCGAGAAGCAGGCGGTGCCCTACATGCGCAGCGACCTCGACCTCACCGACAAGATCATCCAGCTCTACAACGGCGGCGGCGCTGCGGCGGACAAGCCCGCGGCCCCTGCGGCGAGCGGCGCGGCTGCGCCGAAGCCCGCGCCCAAGCCCTGAGCTGAAGGCTCGACCGGGTGACCGGCGTCGCCCTCCCCGAGCCGCGCACGCTCGCGTCGCTCGCTGCCGAGCTCGGCGGCGACGTCGACGCGGCGGCCGCCGACCTCGTCGTCACGCGCGTCGCGCCCATCGCGGGCGCGGGGCCGGGCGATCTCGTGCCCATCACGTCGTCGCGCGGCGCGGCCCAGGCCGCGGGGTGCGCGGGGGTGCTGCTCGTCGAGCGCTCGCTGGCCGATCGCGTCGCGGCCGGGCGCAGGTGGGTGAGCCCGCACGCGTCCTGGGCGCTCGCGTCGCTCCTCGATGGGCTCGCGCCTCGCTGGGCGAGCGCGCCGCGTGGGCCCGCGCACGTCGAGCCGGGCGCCGACGTCGCGCCCGACGCGGTGCTCGGGCCAGGCGCGGTGGTGCTCGCGGGCGCGGTCATCGGGGCGGCGACCTCGGTGGGCCCGAACGCCGTCGTGTACGGAGGGGTGACGCTGGGCCGCCGCGTCGTCGTGGGCGCGGGCGCGGTGCTCGGGCGCCCCGGCTTCGGGTGGGTCGCGGGGCCCGACGGCGCGCGCAGGCGCATGCCGCAGCTTGGCGGCGTCGTGGTCGAGGACGACGTCGAGATCGGCCCGCTCGCGACGGTGGACGCGGGCACGCTCGGCCCCACGGTGCTGCGCCGCGGCGTGAAGCTCGACGCGCAGGTGCACGTCGGGCACAACGTGGAGATCGGTGAGGCGACGATCGTCGCGGCGCAGACGGGCTTCGCCGGCTCGGTGCGCGTCGGCCAGGGGGTGCAGGTCGGCGGGCAGGTCGGCGTCGCCGATCACGTCACGCTGGGGGCGTTCGCGCGCATCGCCGCGAAATCGGGCGTCATCGGGGATGTCCCCGCCGGGCGCACCGTGGCAGGCTACCCCGCGGTCGATCGGGCGCGGTGGCTGCGCGGCATGGCGCGCCTGCTGCGCCGAGGCTGACGTCTCCCCGAAGATGAGCGCGCCCCCCCACGCACCCCCGTCGCCTGCGTCGAGCCGCGCCTCGGCCGAGCCCCGCATCCACCCGAGCGCCGTCGTAGACCCGGCGGCGCGCCTCGCGGACGACGTGCGCGTCGGGCCGCTCTGCGTCGTCGGAGGCGGCGTCGAGATCGGCCCCGGCTGCGAGCTCGTCGGCTCGTGCACGCTGCTCGGGCCGATGCGCCTCGGGGCGCGCAACGTCGTGTGGCCCTACGCGGTGCTCGGCGCCGCGCCGCAGGACAGGTCGCACCGCGGCGAGCCGACGCGGCTCGAGGTCGGCGAGGGCAACGTGTTCCGCGAGCACGTCACGGTGCACCGCGGCACCGCGAAGGACCGCGCCGCGACGCGGCTCGGCTCGTTCGGCATGTACCTCGTCGGCGCGCACGTCGCGCACGACGTCGTCGTCGGCGATCACGTGGTGCTCGCCAACGCGACGCTGGTCGGCGGGCACGCGTGCGTCGGCGATCACGTCGTCACCGGAGGGGGCGCGGCGCTCGCGCCCTTCGTGCACGTCGGCGAGAGCGCGTTCGTCGCGGGCGGCGCGTGCGTCGAGCGCGACGTGCCGCCGTTCGTCGTCGCGGCGGGCGACCGCGCCCGC
>CAITLX010000373.1 GCA_903893335.1 uncultured delta proteobacterium
CCGATCTCCGCCGCCCGGCGGGCCGTCGCGACGCGGGCCACGCGCCGGCGGCCCGGCCTCGCGCGCCTGCTGGATGCGCTCGCGCGCGCGGTCGCCCTCTTCCCCCTCGGGGAACGGGAGCAGCTCGCGACGCGTGAGGCGGATCTTGCCTTCGCGGTCGACCGAGATGACCTTGACCTGGCACTTGTCCCCCTCGGCGAGCACGTCCTCGACGCGCTCGACGCGCTCGTGGGCGAGCTCGGAGATGTGCACGAGGCCGTCGGTGCCGGGGAAGATCTCGACGAAGGCGCCGAAGTCGGTGATGCGGCGCACGGTGCCGTCGTAGACGGCGCCGATCTCGGGCTCCGCGGTGAGGCCCTTGATGATGTCGATGGCCTTCTTCACGGCCTCCGAGTCGGAGGACGCGATGTTGACCGTGCCGTCGTCCTGCACGTCGATCGCGACGCCGGTCTGGTCGATGATCCCCTTGATCGTCTTGCCGCCGGGTCCGATGACGACGCGGATCTGGTCGGGCTTGACCTTCAGCGTCGTGATGCGGGGCGCCCACTTCGACAGGTCGGCGCGGGGCTCGGCGAGCGCCTCGAGCATCTTGCCGAGGATGTGCTTGCGGCCGTCGCGCGCCTGGTCGAGCGCGGCGATGAGGATCTCGCGGCTGAGGCCCGCGATCTTGATGTCCATCTGGATGGCGGTGATGCCGCGCTCGGTGCCGCAGACCTTGAAGTCCATGTCGCCGAGGTGGTCCTCGTCGCCGAGGATGTCGCTGAGGATGGCGGTGCGCTTGCCGTCCGAGATGAGGCCCATCGCGATGCCCGCGACCGGCGCCTTGATCGGCACGCCCGCGTCCATCAGCGAGAGGCAGCCGCCGCACACGGCGGCCATCGACGACGAGCCGTTGGACTCGAGCGTCTCGGACACGACGCGGATCGTGTACGGGAAGGCGTCCTTGTCGGGCATCAGGCGGACGAGCGCGCGCTCGGCGAGCGCCCCGTGGCCGATCTCGCGGCGGCCCGGCCCACGCATGGGCTTGGTCTCGCCCGTCGAGAAGCTCGGGAAGTTGTAGTGCAGCAGGAAGCGCTTCCAGCGCTCGCCCGTCAGGCCGTCGATCTTCTGCTCGTCGGTCGAGGTGCCGAGCGTCGAGGTGACGATGGCCTGCGTCTCGCCGCGCTGGAACAGCGCCGAGCCGTGCACGCGCGGGAGCAGCCCGACCTCGCAGCTGATCGGCCGGATGGTGCGCGTGTCGCGCCCGTCGATGCGCTTGCCCTCGGCGAGCACGAACTCGCGGACGATGTGGTATTTGCGCTCCTCGAACTCCTCCTTCACGAGCTTCTCGACCTCGGCCCACTTGGTGCCGAGCTCGGCCGACAGCGTCTCGGCGAGCTTCTTCTTGAGGACGGAGTAGCCGTCGTAGCGGGCCTTCTTGTCGACCACGCGCGTGGCCTTGCCGAGGTCGGCGTCGACGAGCGCGGCGACGCGCGCCTTGACGTCGTCGCCCAGCGTCTTGGCCGTGAACACGCGCTTGGGCTTGCCCACCGCGGCGCGGAGCTTCTCGATGAGCGCGAGCACGGGCTGCGCCTCGCGGTGCGCGAACATCAGCGCCTCGACGATGTCGGCCTCGCTCGCCTCGGCGGCGCCGCCCTCGACCATCACGATGGCGTCCTTCGACGCTGCGACGACGAGGTCGATGTCGGAGGCAGCCTGCTGCTCGAACGTCGGGTAGGCGATGAACGCACCCTCGACGCGCGCGACGCGGATGCCGACGATCGGGCCCGCCCAGGGGATGTCCGAGACGTGGAGCGCGGCGCTCGCGCCCGTCAGCGACAGCACGTCGGTCGGGTTGATCTTGTCGGCCGAGAGCACGGTCGCGATGACCTGCGTGTCCGAGCGGTACCCCTCGGGGAACAGCGGGCGCAGCGGGCGGTCCATGATGCGGCAGACGAGGATCTCGTCGTCGCGCAGGCGCCCCTCGCGCTTGAAGAAGCCGCCGGGGATCTTGCCCGCGGCGAACGTCTTCTCCTGGTACTCGCAGGTCAGGGGGAAGAAATCGATGCCGGGGCGCTCGTCGCCGCTGACCGCGGTGACGAGGACGACGCTCTCGCCGTAGGTGATGAGGATCGAGCCGTGCGCCTGCTTGGCGAGGCGGCCGGTCTCGAAGGTGAGCGGACGACCGCCGACGAGGACGGATTCACGAACGAACGACATGGGGGAAAAGCGCTCCTCAGCGCGAGGCCGCTGTCGCGCGGCTCGGCGCCGAGCGGTCTATCGCGAGGGCTTCTTCCTCGATTCCTGCTCGCCTCGCGCGCTGGGGGCGAGACGGGCACGAAGCGAAGACGAAGTGGCCTGGCGAGGGATGCTCGGAAACGGGGACGGTACGGGGGCGTGGAGCGAACCCGGTCGCGACGCGCGACCGGGCTCTCGGGGAGAGACGACGGACTACTTGCGGAGACCGAGCGCGGCGACGACGGCGCGGTAACGGTCGATGTCGATGCGCTTGAGGTAGTCGAGCATGCGGCGGCGCTGGCCGACGAGCTTGAGCAGACCGCGACGCGAGTGGTGGTCCTTCGCGTGGGTCTTGAAGTGCTCCGAGAGCTCCGCGATGCGGGCGGTGATCAGCGCGGCCTGGACCTCGGGCGAGCCCGTGTCCGTCTCGTGCTGACGGTGCTTCTCGATGACGATCGCCTTCTTGTCGGCGTGCATGACCATGATGAAGTGCCTCTCGGCCCCTCGCGATGCGGGGGCTCTGGCTGACGCCCGGCTCGGAGGAGCGCGCCAGGATCGACGCGCCGCCCCGTGGGTCGGGCCTGTTGCAAGTGGGCGGCGAGTATACGCGTGGCCCCCTCACGGTCAACCATGCGCCTCCGCGCCAGACCGAACGTACGCGATCGCTTGACAAGCAAGCCTGCGCCCCCTAGGTTCCGCGACGCCTTTTCGACCCCTCTGGGGACGGGGGGCGGCACCAGCGATACCCTTGGGGGATCGTCTAACGGCAGGACGCCAGATTCTGATTCTGGCTATCGGGGTTCGAATCCCTGTCCCCCAGCTGCGGAGTGGCCGACGGAGCCCCGAAGCCCCATCGGCGAAACGAAGAAGAGTCGCTGGTTCGAAGGGGTCCTGAGCCCCGTCGGCAGAAGAAGGAAGCAGGAACGACCATCACTGGCCCCATCGTCTAGCGGTTAGGACATCGGCCTCTCACGCCGGTAACACGGGTTCGAGTCCCGTTGGGGTCACCACCCACAAGGTCGCGGAGTGAGACCGCGGCCACCGACGAAAGCGCGAGCACCCTGCGAGGGGCGTTCGCGCTTTCTTCGTTTCGGGCCTCCGCCCTGCGCGTGCGGCCACCGCCCCTCCCCTCGCCCGTGGGGCCTCGAGCGGCTCAGCTCGCGCCCGGAACGCGCCGCTGGCGCGACAGCCACTCCTCGAGCTCGCGGCGCATCTGCAGGGCCTCCTGCGAGGCGGCGCGGTCGCCGCGCGAAGCGAGCTTCTCGATCTGCCCGCGCAGCGTCGAGACGACGAGCTCGGCGTCGAGGTCGGGGTACGACTCGTCGCGGTAGCGCGCGCGCTCCTTGTTGTTCGAGAGCACGCGGTGCGCCTGCTCGGCGAGCGCGACGATGCGCCCGCACTCGGCGGGCGCCCCCTGGCTGGCCTCGGTGCCCGGGCCGACCTCGTCGAGCAGCCGGTAGAAGGCCTCGTCGACCTGCTCGCGCGTCGCGCTCCAGTGGAGATCGAGCACCTCGAAGTAGTTGCCGCGCTCGGCGTAGCCGAGGCGCGCCGCCATGCGCTCGACGAGCGTCTCGCCGCGACGCTTCTCGGGCTCGACCCAGTCGATGGCCTTGAGGAGATCGAGCAGGAACAGGATCTCGAGGGCCGGCGCGCGGCCGAGGCCCGAGCCCTCGGCGACCTTCTTGCCGGTCGTCCACTTGTCGAACTGCCGCTCGACCACGCGCGCCTCGCCGGTCGAGAAGCCGAGCTGCGCGATGAGCGGCGCGCGCCCCTCGCGCAGCATGGGCGCGAGCGGCAGGCGGTCGGACAGCAGGTCGTAGAGCAGGTTCTCCTGCGGGCGGAGCATCATGCGCAGGCCGCGCACGATGAACGCGAGCATCGGCTCGCGGTTGCGCTCTGCGCTCGGCGTGAAGTTCGCGACGGGTCTGAGCACGTACGTGCCCTCGGGCCACGCGAAGGCCGCGCGAAGCTCGTCGCGCTCGCGCTTGCGCAGCGCGGGAGCGCCCGCGACGATCTCGACCTCGATCGACTCGTTGCCGGACGCGAGGCGCAGCACACCGCCGAGCTCGCGGCGACGCGCGATCTGCAGGAGCAGCACGGGCAGCGCGATCGGGTCGAGGTCGGCGGCCGTGAGCGGGCGCGTCAGCGGCATCGCGCCGAGCTCGCGCGCGTCGAGCGCGTTGCGGAAGCGCCCTTGCAGCGAGATGCTCACCCCTTTGGCGGGCGCGCCTGCGGGGCCGGGCACGGCAGGCGCAGCCGCGACGGCGCCCCCGGGAGAGGGCATGGTGGTCGACGGCGGAGCGACGACGCTCGCCGGAGGCACCACGGTGTCGCGCTCGGTGTCGGGGCTCGGACGGGAGAACGCCGGCACCCGCGACATGACGTCGGTGTGCGGCCCCGGAACCGGCGTCGCGCGATCGGACGGAGCGGCAGGGGCCTCCTGCGGCGCCGTCGGAGCGGTCACCGAGACGGCGGTGTCGGCCACGTTGGGGACCGACGGCGTGAGGGCCTGCCGGGGAGCGCTGGCGACCTCGGTGCGCGGAGGGACCGACTCGTCGCCCCGCTGCGAGGGCGCCCGCTCGAACCGCTCCGTGCTCGCGCCCTCGGTCCGCGGCGCGCTCCTCGCCTCGGCCCGTGGAAGGCTGCCCGCCTCGACGCCGGGCGAGGTCTTCATCTCGACCCGAGGTGCGCTCTTCATCTCGACCCGCGGCGCGCTCTTCATCTCCACGCGGGGCGCGCTCTTCGGGTCGAGACGCGGCGTGCTCGCGCGCTCGAAGCGCGGTGCGCTCGGCATCTCGCGGTTGCGCACCACCCTGTGCGCCGCCGACGGGGCGACGCCGCTCTGCAGCGTCTGGCGCCCCAGCGTCGGAGCGTCGCTCGTGTGCGCGACCGCCTCGCCGGTGACGCCCGACGCTCCCAGGAGCACCTCGACCGCGACCGGCGGCACCCGCGCCCCGCGTCGCGCCATGCCCGGGTCGTGGCCCGAGCCCGAGGGCACCTCGTCACCGCGTGACGACACGAGCGTCGAGGCGGAGGGCTTCTCCTGCACCGGCGTCATCTGCGTGGACGGGACGACGGAGGGCTGCAGCGGCGTCCCGCCCGGGCTGGACGCGTCGGCGCCACGAGCAGCGCCGCGCCCCCCCGACGCTACGCGGTAGCTCGGCGGGCCCGCGCTGCCGCCCGTGGGGCGGCTCGATGACGGCCCGGACATGGGCGGGGGCGCGATGACCCCGCCGCGCAGCACCGAGGATGGCGTGGAGGTCGGAACCGCCGGGCGCGACGAGACGGGCGTCGGCACCGCGGGGGAGGAGACGGGGGGGCGCAGCGGCGCCGCTTGCCGCCCCGTGCCGGAGGAGGCTGGCGGCTCGGAGCGCAGCACCTCGACGAGATCGCCCTCGGTCGCGGCGAGCAGCGCGGCGCCTCGCGCGACCATGCCGTGCGCCTCGACGCCCGGAGCGCGCGCGCGCCCGAAGATGGCCTCGACGTGCTCGCGCACGGCGGGCATGCGCGAGAGCCCGCCGAGCAGCACGAGGTGGTCGATGTCGCCGGGGCGGATGCCGCTGTCGGCGAGCACCTTGCGGCAGACGGCGTCGAGCGCGGCGAAGATCGGCGCCGCGAGCTGACCGAGGTAGTCGATCTTCAGCCGCCAGATGGGAGCGCTCGCGCGCCCGAGAAACGAGCCGACGAACGGCAGCGGAACGTCGATGGCCTGCGCGTGATCGAGCTCGCGCCTCGCCGCCTCGCACGCCTGGCGCAGCAGCTCGCGGACCGACGGCTCGCGCAGCAGCGACGTGGGCGCCTGCGGCGCGAGCGCCGCCCCGAGCGACTCGACCAGGCGGTCGTCGAGCGCGTTGCCGCCGGCGCGGGCGTCGGTGGCCCGCGCGACGGCGTGAAACTGCCCGCCGCCGAGGGTGAAGATCGCCGCGTCGCAGCGCCCGCCTCCGACGTCGACGATCGCGATGCGGCCGGCCTCGAGCCGCCGCTGCGCGGAGAAGGCCAGCGCGGCGAGCAGCGGCGGCTCCACGACGCGAAGGAGCGGAACGCCGACGAGCTTGGCGGCCGCCTCGAACCCGCTCGCGACGCTGGGAGCCGCATCGGCGGACGCCCCGACGACGAGCC
>CAITLX010000374.1 GCA_903893335.1 uncultured delta proteobacterium
GCGCCGAGCATGCCCATCTTCGCGGTGCCGAGCATCGTGTCGGGCGTGCGCACCTCGTGGAAGAACTGGCCCCAGATCGCGGTGTTGCCGCCGTCGTTGACCACCACCGCGTCGTCGCCGAACACCTGCTGGCAGACGTGCGGCACGTGCGCGGTCGTCATGGGCAGGGCGTCGCTGGCGAGGTGCTCGTCGAGCTTCGCGCGGCGTGCGGCGCGCATCTCGCCGAGCTTGGCGAGGTGGGCGCGGCGCGCCTCGAGCGGCTGGGTCGGGCGGCTCTGGCGCAGCTCGGTGATGAGCGCGCGCAGGAACGCCTTCACGTCGGCGTGCACGGCGACGTCGACCGGGCGGTTGTTGCCCAGCACCTCGTGGTCGAGGTCCACCTGGATGAGCCGCTGCTTGTCGGCCGAGGCCCAGTAGGGGGGCTTGCCCCACCAGTCGGTCTCGCCGAGGCGCGAGCCGAGCACGAGGGCGACGTCGGCGGCGTTGCGCGCGTGGTTGACCGCGTCGATGAAGACCATCGGCACGACGTGGCGACGCCGCTCGTCGACGGCGGCGCGCGCGCCCCAGCTCGTCGTGACCGAGGCCTCGAGCAGCTCGGCCAGCTCGTGCACCTCGGCGGTCGCGCCCGCGTGCACGACGCCCGAGCCCACTTGCAGCAGCGGCAACGACGCGCTCGCGAGCATGGCCGCGGCTGCCTTCACGAGCGACGGGGCCGGCGCCATGGGCTCGGTGGTGCGGTACTGCGCGGGGGGGCGCGACCAGTCGGCGCGCGGCTCGAACTTCGAGTTGAGCACGCTCTCGGGGATGTCGAGGTGCACGACGCCCGGGCGCCCCTCGAACGACACGCGCAGCGCGCGCCGCACGATCTCGCCGAGCCGGTCGATGGACGGCACCGCGCAGCTCCACTTGGCCATGGGGCGGATGACGTCGACGTGGGGGAAGTACTGGTAGGTGCCGCCGCGGTCGGGGTAGGTGATGCCCTGACGACGCGAGCTCGTGACGAGCAGCACGCGGTTGCCCTCGGCCTGCTCGACGGCGACGCCCGGCAGCACGTTGGCGACGCCCGGCCCGTTGGACGCCATGCAGACGCCGAGCGTGCGGGTGAGGCGCGCGTAGGCGCCGGCCATGTGCGCAGCCGACGTCTCGTGGCGCGGCGTCACGATGTCGATGCCGTGCTTGCCGAGCGTCGAGTAGAAGCCGAAGTAGCTCCCGTCGATGATGCCGAAGACCTTCCGCACGCCCTCGGCGGCGAGCATGCGCGAGACCGCCTCGCCCCCGAAGACCTCGTCGTTACCGAGCAACGCAAGCGCCATGTCGACTCCCTCCGCTCCGGACCGGCGTCGACTGTCGCCGAAGTTGACCGCTCGGTCAAGGGCGCTTTGACCGAGCGGTCAACCCGGTGGTAGGGCTGACGCGAGGGTCATGGGCAAGGCGAAGGCGACGAGGGGCGACCGAGCTGGGGCGGCGACGACCGCGGAGAAGATCCGCGCCGCCGCCGAGGAGCTCTTCTGCCTGCGCGGCTTCGAGGCGGTCAGCGTCGCCGACGTCGCCGAGCGCGCGGGGGTCAACAAGGCGCTCGTCTTCTACCACTTCGAGAGCAAGGCCCATCTCTTCGACCTCGTGCTCGCGCGCTACTACGACGCGCACACCGCCGCCCTCGCGGGCGCCTTCGCCGACGAGGGGGCGCTCGCCGAGCGGCTGCACCGCGTGGTCGACGCCTACCTCGACTTCATGGCCGACAACCGCCGCTACGCCGCGCTCGTGCAGCAGCAGCTGACCGAGCCGGGCACGCACGCGCGCATCCGCAGGCACCTCGAGCCGCTCTTGCGCTTCCTCGAGCAGGCGCTCGCGGGCGCGACGCCGCCGAAGGGGCCGCTCGCGGGGCGGCAGTTCTTCGTGACGTTCTCGGGCATGGTGACCCACTACTTCACCTACGCGCCGCTGCTCGGCGCGCTCTGGGGGGGCGACCCGATGAGCCGCGCCGCCCTCGACGAGCGCCGCGCGCACGTGCACTGGCTGGTCGACGCCATCCTCGCGCGGCTCGCAGACGAGCGACCGGCGAAGGCTCGCCCCGCGCGCGCCCGGACGCGGTAGGCACGATCGAGCCTCATGGCCCCGACGCCCGTCACCGCCAGCGCGCCCCCCGGCCTGTCGCCCTACCAGCGGCGGCTGATGTTCTTCCTCAGCGTCGCGACCTTCTTCGAGGGGTTCGATTTCTTCGCCCTCGCGCAGATCCTCCCGCAGCTGCGCGCGACCTTCGGCCTCGACGAGGCCGGGGCCGGGCGGCTCGTCGCGCTCGTCAACGTCGGCCCGATGATCGCCTACCTGCTGGTGCGCAAGGCCGACGTCTGGGGGCGCAGGCCGGTGCTCACGCTCACGATCGCGGGGTACACCGCGTTCTCGCTGCTCTCGGGGCTCGCGCCGAGCGCCGCGTGGTTCGCCGCCGCGCAGCTGCTCGCGCGCGTGTTCTTGATCGGCGAGTGGGCGGTCGCGATGATCTTCGCCGCCGAGGAGTTCCCGGCGTCGGCGCGCGGGTTCGTCATCGGTGTCATCCAGGCGACGGCGAGCCTCGGCGCGGTCGTGTGCGCGGGCGTGGTTCCCCTGCTGCTGCGCACCTCGCTCGGGTGGCGGAGCGTCTTCTTCGTCGGCGCGGTGCCGCTCGTCGCCATCGCCTTCGCGCGCCGCGGCATCCGCGAGACGGCGCGCTTCGAGCAGCGCGCAGCCCTCCCGCTCGAGGCAGGCGCTCCGTTCACGCGCATCTGGCGCAGCGCGTGGCGCGGCCGCGTCGTGCTGCTCGGCGCCATCTGGGCCTCGACCTACGTGTGCACCACCACGGCCATCATGTTCTGGAAGGAGTTCGCGGTGCGCGAGCGCGGCTTCACCGACGGCGAGGTCGGCGCGAGCATGTCGATCGCGGCGCTCGTGGCGATGCCCTTCGTCTTCTTCGCCGGCAAGCTCGTCGACGCGCTCGGCCGCAGGCGCGGCGCCTCTCTGGTGTTCGTCACCGCGTCGGCGTCGGTGTTCGGCGCCTACACGCTCGAGTCGCACGCCGCGCTCACCGCGGCGCTCGTGGCGGGCGTGTTCGGCACGAGCGCGGTGCTCCCCGTGCTCAACGCCTACACCGCCGAGCTGTTCCCTACCGCGCTGCGCAGCGACGCGTTCGCGTGGGCCAACAACCTGCTCGGCCGCGTCGGCGCCGTCGTCGCGCCCGTCGTCATCGGCGGCGCGGCGCACGCATATGGTTGGGGCCCAGCGGTCGCCGCCACCGCCGCGGGGCCGC
>CAITLX010000375.1 GCA_903893335.1 uncultured delta proteobacterium
CTGCTCGCGCAGCCACCGAGCGCCGAGGCACACGTCGCCGCGACCAACGCCACCAAGCGCCTGGATTCCATGAGACTCTCCTCTCGCCGCGAGCGCCCAGACACCGATGCGGCGACCGCCGCTGCTCGCCGCGCTCGCCCGGCGCCGACAACAGGCGCACGAGCGCCCGACTCGTCAACGCCGACGCGGAACAATCGTCGTCTCGACGGCGTCTCCGCCCGAGGCGAGACGAGACTACTTCGCCTTGAAGCAGGACGTGCCGTACAGCGGCCCGCCCGGCGCCATCGCAGCCGCGCAGACTGTGCTGACGTCGGGCGATAGGGCGCTGCCGGAACATGCGCCGGGAGGGACACAGCCGTCCCCTCCGTTCATGACGAACTGACCCACGAGAGCCCCCGCGACGACCGGCAGGTTGCAGGCGATGCGGAAGATCATCGGCTGATCGCCGTCGCGCGTCTGGCCTGCAGCAACCGCTCCCGCCGAAGCGTTCCAGGAGGAAGCGATTCCGCCGCACCCCGCTTCAGGTGCAGCGCACAGAACGGTGGCGATGCTGCCGTAGGGAATGTCCTGCAGCCCTCGATTGGTCGTCCGGATGTTCGTGGTGACGTTGATCGAGCAAGCCTCGCCCTCTATCCTCGTCAGGTGCTTCGGGTCCGCGTCGAACGTCACCGCCGTGAGCACGAGGTTGCCCGCCTGCGGCCGCGTCACGCTCACGGCGCGCGAGCCAGCGAGCACCCGCACGCCATCACCGGTCGCCTGCACGCTGACGTTCGAGGCGTTCAGCGACGCCTTGAGGTAGAGCGGCTTCGCGCCGCTGAACGAGACCGTGGACGTCGCGGCGGTACAAGCGGCGTCGGTGTAGAGCGCCCCGCCCGCCGACGAGGTGAGCTTGATCCCGGATACCGCGACCGGCTGGCCGTCCGAGATCCGCAGCGCAGAGAGGCTCATCGGAATGCAGTCGAGCACCTTCGACGAGGTCGGCCCCGTCCAGGTGAGCCGCGACACGACCATCGCCCCAGCTGCCGAGACGTTGGCCGGGTTGAGCGTGCCCGTCGTGGCGCCGCCGGCGGCGTGCGGTGCGCCAACCACCGCGCCCAGCGCGAGCGCACACGCGGCGCCAGACACGATGACTCGCCTCGATCCGTTCGTTCGCGTCGTCATTGCAACTCTCCTTCAGGTTCGCGGGAAGACGTGGCTGCCATTCGCGAAGGACAGCTTCAGAAGGTGGCCGCGAGTGAAACGGCCCCCTCGCGCGCCGCATTCCATCGATGCGGTGAGCCGTGAACCATGCCCCCAACGCGCAGCCAGGTTCGCACAGATTGCGGATCGTGTACGTGACAATTGCTGGCTGCCGGGCCCCTGCGCACAGACTCCGGCCGGCGCAGACTTTGCGCGAGCTCGACGCGGGGCGGCACGCCGCGAGGTCGCGAGGGCCCGGATTGGGGAGAGCGGCAACGCAAGGAGCCTGGCGAGAACACCTCAGCCCGCCGGCGAGGAACCGCGGGGTCGTGCTCCCGGCCTCGGCGAACCCCGCCTGCGACGGACAGCCGCGCCAAGCAGGGCGAAGCCCGCCAAGGTGCCCGCTCCACCCAGGCCCCCCGACGAGCCAACCATCGCGACGCTGCAGACGCCCTTGCTCTGGTCCACCTGCATCGTGTCGCTGCCCGCCGTGGTGGCGCTCTCGGGCACACCGCCGTCGTCGCTGGCCACGACGCACTTCTGCTGCGCGCAGAGGTAGCCCTTGGCGCAGGGGGCGCTCTGCACGTCGCAGGTCGTTCGACACCCGGTGACCGGCGTGCAGGTGAAGCCCCGGCAGTCGGTGTTCGAACCGTCGGGGTTCACCTCGGAGGCGCCGTCCACCGAGCAAGTCTTCCCTCCCTGCGAGCAGGTCTGCTTGATCGGGTCGCACGTCAGGTTGCCCGCGCAGTCCGTGTCGTTCTTGCAGCTCGACTTGCACGCGAAGCCGCCATCGATCCCGACGCCGCACGCATACGCGCCGCACGGCGTGTGCGTGGCGGGCGCGCACTGGCCCGCCCCGTCGCACCCAGCCGCATTGAGCAGCGACTCCCCCTCGCACGACGCGAGCGCGCACTCGGTCGCGCGGTCGGGGTAGGCGCACGAGGTGCGGTCGCCGCCGCCGCAGGTGCCCTTGCACACCCCCGCGCCGTCACACACCTTGCGCGAGCCGACGGGCGAGCCCGTCACGGCGCTGCACGTGCCCTCGTGGCCCGGCGCGTTGCACGCCACGCACTGGCCGCCGCAGGCCTCGTTGCAGCACACACCGTCGGCGCAATGGCCCAGGCCGCACTCGCGGTCGGCGACGCAGACCGTGCCCTGCGTGAGCTTCGCGCTGCACGCGCCGCCCTTGCAGAAGAATCCGTCCACGCAGTCGGCGTCGGCGGCGCAGCCCACCAGGCAGCGCCCGCTGGCGCACTGGTACGGCGCGCACGCGACGGCGTTGTCCTGCGTGACGCCGCAGAGCCCGAGGCCGTCGCACACCTTGCGCGAGCCGACGGGCGAGCCCGTCACGGCGCTGCACGTGCCCTCGTGGCCCGGCGCGTTGCACGCC
>CAITLX010000376.1 GCA_903893335.1 uncultured delta proteobacterium
GTCCCCGGCCGCGTGCGTCGCGCCGCCGCGACGGCTTTACACCCCCGACGCTGCTGGCTAAGGTCCGCGCCCTTCGATGGCACGGCGGTCCCGCTCAGCGTCGCGCTTCGGCGCCGCCCTGCTCGCTCTCGTGGCGAGCGCGGGGGCCGGGTGCTGGGCGTCCAACGACGGCCCCAGCCCGCCGACCGACCAGCTCTACTTCCCCGCGGGGCTCGCGATCTCGCCGGGCGGCTCGGGCCTCTACGTCGCCAACTCCGACTTCGACCTGCAGTACACGGGCGGCAGCGTCGCCGCGTACGACCTCTCGCGCGTGCGGGCGATCGTGCGGGCGATGTGGGGCTCGACGTGGGCCGGCGCCAAGGGCGACCCCTGCGGCGCGCAGAGCGGGCTCGCGGCCCCCGTCGGCGCCAACCTGAACCTGCTCCTGTACCCCGGCATCTGCGCGGCCATCGACCCGATCGCCCCCGCCGACGGCAAGGGCAGCCTCGTCTCGGCCACCGCGCGCATCGGGGCGTTCGCCGCCGACGCCATGTACGTCGCCAACGCGAGCGCGAGCGGCGCGCGGCTCTTCATCCCGGTGCGGGGCGAGCCGTCGCTCACCTACTTCGACGTCGACGACGACCGCGCCGGGCCCGTCACGGGCAAGCTGCGCCTCGACTGCGGGCAGGGGGCCGACGGCGAGCGCTGCGATCCGCTCCACCGGCTCGGCATCGACGCCACGGACAACACGCGCCAGTTGACGATGCCCGCCGAGCCCTACGGCCTCGCGGCGAGCGCCGGCCCCGACCTCCCCGCGCGCTGCCGCGCCGGCTACCGCGCCGACCAGTCGATCGCGGTCACGCACCAGACGACCGGCCAGGTGAGCCTGTTCACCGACCGCGTCGGAGGCGCCGACGCCATCTTCGGCACGCGCCCCACGCTGCAGTTCGTGCTCTCGGGCCTCTCGTTCGGCGTGCTCGGCATCGCGCCGCTGCCGGTCCCGCAGATCGCGTGCGAGCTTGGCTACGACCCGAACTACCAACCGGGCCTCGTCGTCACCTTCCGAAGCTCCCCCGAGATCGACCTGCTGCGCTTCGTGAGCGACGCGTACTCGTCGCCGTCGCGCCCGTACCTCGTGCGCGCCGACGCGACGGCCATCCGCATCGACGCGAGCGGCATCGACTCGCGCGGCGTCGCCGTCGACGCCACCCGCCGCACCGCGTGCGAGGAGGGGTGCGGCCCCGACGGCGCGGCGAGGCTCGCGTGCCTGACCGACTGCGCGGCCACGCCGCTCGACGTCTACGTCGCCAACCGCACGCCCCCGGCGCTCCTGGTCGGGCGCACGCGCGCGACGGTGTCGGCGGTGCAGGGCAACTTCGTCGGCCTCGACGACAGCGTCGTGTTCCACGACTCGGTGCCGCTCTCGTACGGCGCGTCGCGCGTCGTGCTCGGGTCGATCACCGGCGTCGACGGCAAGCTGCACCCGCGCGTCTTCATCGCCTGCTTCGACGCGCGCTACGTCTTCGTCTACGACCCGGAGGCCGGGCGCATCGAGGGCGTCGTGCGCACCGGGCGCGGGCCGCACGCGCTCGTCGTCGATCCGGTCGCGCCGTTCGCGTACCTCGGGCACTTCACCGACTCGTACCTCGGCGTCGTCGACCTCGACCAGCGCCACGCCGACACCTACCTGACCGTCGTCGCGATGGTCGGCATCCCCACCGCGCCGCGGGAGACGAAGTGAAGAGGCCCGCTCCGCTCGAGGTCGCGCTCGCGGCGTTCACGGCGCTCGCCGGGCTCGACGCGTGCTCGCAGCAGCCCATCAGCGTGCCGGTGCGCTCGCTCGAGCGTTCGGGTGCGGTGAGCTTCGTCTGCTTCGACGGCGTGCGCGGGCGCACCGCCGAGGGCTGCTCGGCCAACCCCCCCAGCGACCCCACCGACTGGACGTCGCCGCACGTGCTCGCGCTCGTGACGCAGACGACGCGCGGCGAGGTCGCGGTCGTCGACGTCTCGGCCAACAGCGTGCTCGACGCCGACCCCACCACGCCGGGCTTCAACTTCCTGCAGGTCGGCGCGCAGCCCACGGCCATCGCGTCGACGCCCGGCGGCACCGCCACCTTCGTCGGCGTCGCCGCGCCGCGCCGCGAGGGGCTCTTCGCGATCCCCACCTCGTCCATCGCGGGCACGCCGGCGACGTGGCAGACGGGCGGTCGCTTCCGCCTCACCGCGTGGCCCGCGTGCGCGCTCCCGTCGGCGCCCGGTTCGGTCGTCGTCGTGGTCGACCCCGCGCGTGACCCGGCCGACGCCAGCACGTCGCGCGCCACCTGCGACGGCGCGTACGGCAGCGTGGCGCCCGGCCCCGCCGGCTTCGACCTCTCCGCCGAGCAGGGGCCCGCCGGCGCGCGCAAGCTCCTCGTCACGCTGCCCGCGCTCGGCGCGCTCGCCGTCATCGACGCGCAGGACGTCCTCGCGCGCGCCGGGCAGCTTCGACGCGTGCACCGTCGAGCGCTTCGTCCCGCTCGCGGTCGACGTCCCGACCGCGCCCGTCGTCGAGCTTCCCGCCGAGGGGGAGCCCTCCAACCCCGCCTGCGTGTCGCCCCCCGCGCCGGTGCCGCCCGCGCCCGCCGCGTGGAAGGCCCACCCCGCCCAGGTGGCGCTGTCGGACGACGGCCGCCTCTTCATCGCCGACGACGCGGTACCCGTCGTGCACGTGCTCGACGCGCGACGCCCCTGCGACCTCGTCGAGCGCGCGCCCCTCTTGCCGGTGTCGAGCACCACGCCCGAGCGCACGGTCGTGACGAGCGCGATCGCCGTCAGCCCCCTCACGCACGACGGCGCTCGCTTCGTCTACGCGAGCGACCGCTTCGACGGCAGCGTCATGGCGTTCGACGTGAGCGACGGCGCGGCGTCGCGCGCGCCGCTGCGCCACGCGCACGCGGCCGACGACCTCGTCGAGTCGGCCGACCGCATCACGTTCTCCTCGCCGGCGCGCGCCATCGCCTTCGCGCAGCGCGACGTGCCCTGGATCGACGCGCTCGGCGTCGGCCACGGCGGCCTGCTCTGCGACCCCACGCCGGGCTCCACCTCGCCGGGCAGCGGCTACCGCACCTCGTCCGATTTCCTCACCGGCGCGGGCCCGCGCACGCTGCGCGGCGTCTTCGCGTTCCTCGCGCTCGAGAGCGGCGTGCTCGCCGTCATCGACGTCGACGACCTCGACGCGCCGTGCCGCCGCCCGCTCGGCGCGGGCGACGCCTTCGTCGGCTGCGCGCCGGGCGGAGCCAGCGCCTACGCGTCGTCGGGCGAGGCCACCTGCTCGGTGGTCGAGCCCCACCGCCCCCGCTCGGCGCGCTTCGTCCTCGACGACCCCAACGTCGGCACGCACGTGCCGAGCCTCATCGTGATGCCGCGCCTCTCGTCGGTCGACGGCCGCACGCTCACCGAGGTCGCCACCTCGCCCACGCTCGCGAGCGGCGACGCGCAGCACCCCGCGCCGCTCGCCGGGGGCGCGGCGGCCCCGTCCGACCAGCTCAGCTTCCCCCTCGAAGAGCCCCGCGCGCACGTCTCGCAGGACTGGGCCCTCACCTACGAAGGCAAGCTGCCCGGCTTCGACGGGCACGTGGCGCAGCTTCAGTGCCGCACCTCCGGCGACGACCCGCTGCTCTGCCCGTCGGCGGCCTTCTCGCTGTTCGACGTCGGCACGCAGTTCTGCGCCGCGGGCGTGCACGACGCCCAGGCCGGCGCCGCGCTCGGCGCGCCGGGTGACGTCGTGAGCCTCGTCGACGATTTCCCCGCGCAGGATGACCCGTACTGGGCCAGCGTCGCGGGCAGCTGCACCTGGCTCGCGTGCCGCTCGTCGTTCGGCCCGTCCGACCTCCCGACCGCCGCGCGCGACCTCTCGGTCTCCGAGGCGTACCCCAACCAGCTCGTGCTCGCGCCGCACGTCGTCTCCGACGTCACCGACCCGGCCAAGGCGCGCGCCCTGCCGCTGCGCTGCTGCTTCCCCTACCAGCCGCGCTACACGGTGCGCGCGGCCGGCCAGTGGCTCGTCGGCGGCAGCGTCACGGGCGTGCTGCACCACGTCGTCTCCGACGCCGCCGCGTCGGGCCGCTGCATCGACTCGTGCGAGCCCCTGGTGGCCAAGCACGTGTCGCGCGCCGTCGAGGGCAAGCTGTTCGCGAGCTCGGTGCTGAGCTTCAGCATCGCGAGCGGCAGTGCGCCGAGCGAGCGCGACATGGTCTTCTCGTTCTCCGAGCGCGGCGGCTTCGAGCCGCTCATGGCGGGGCTGTCCATCAGCTCGACGCTCGTGGCGCCGCAGTCGCTGACCTGGGTGCCCGCGCTCGGGCAGCTCGCGGTCGCCGACGGCGCGGCCCAGGGGCTCGTGCTCGTCGACCCCGCGACGGTCTCCTTGAGCCGCAGCTTCTACTGAGGGGCGCCATGGCAGGGCCCGAGCGTGCGAACAAGCCGCTGACGCCCGTCATGCGGCAGCACCAGGCGGCCAAGGCCGCCTACCCCGACGCGATCCTCCTCTTTCGCCTCGGCGATTTCTACGAGCTGTTCCACGAGGACGCGCGCGTCGCCGCGCGCGAGCTCGACCTCACGCTGACGAGCCGCAACAAGGGCGCCATCGACGAGGTGCCGATGGCCGGCGTGCCGGCGCACGCGGCGGCCGGCTACATCGCGAAGCTGCTCGCCGCGGGGCACAAGGTCGCCATCTGCGAGCAGCTCGGCGACCCGTCGAAGATCAAGGGCATCGTGCCGCGCGAGGTGGTCCGCGTGCTCACGCCGGGCCTCGTGACCGACGGCGATCAGCTCGACGGGCGCGCCAACCACTGGCTCTGCGCCATCGACGGCGCGGCGGGCTCCGCGCGGGTCGGCCTCGCTCGCCTCGACCTCTCGACCGGTGAGCTCGGAGCGACCGAGCTCGACGACGCGGGCTCGCTCGTGGCCGAGCTCGCGCGGCTCGATCCGCGCGAGGTGCTCGTCGGCCCCGACGCGACGGGCGTCGCCGCGCTCGTGCGTGCCACGTGCCCGCGGGCGGCGGTGCGCGACGAGGGGGCGCTCGAGCCGGGCGCCGTCGAC
>CAITLX010000377.1 GCA_903893335.1 uncultured delta proteobacterium
CGGCGCCGACGAGCGCGAGCGCGGGCACGAGGCCGTACCGGCGTCGCGCCTCGGCGCGCCACGACGCCTCGAGGCTGCCCGCCGGGCGTCCGTAGGCCGACGCGAGCGCCACGTCGGCGGGCGCGCCCACCGCGAGCTGCGCGAGCGCGCCGGCGAAGCCCCAGCGGCGCTCGGGGGCGAGCAGCCACCGCGCGAAGTCGGCCTCCTCGGCGCGCGCGAGGGCGTCGGACGGCTCGCTGCCCCACGCGAGCGGGCGCAGGCTGCGCGTGAACAGCGCGCGCGACAGGCGCAGCGAGCGATCGACGTCGCCCGCGCCCGACCAGGCCGTCGCCACCGCCTCGTCGAACCAGGCCGGCGCGGCGCGGGGCGACGAGGCCGCGGCGATCGCGACGTGGGCGAGCTCGTGGCGCAGCACCTCGTCGAGGTCGGGGTCGGTGAGGCCCGCCGCGCCCCCGGTCGAGACGAGCACGAGGTCGAGCGCGGGGTAGGCGACGCCGCTCGCGCGCGGCGGCGCCGAGCCGTCGCCCGGCGCGAGCATGGCCAGCTCGTCGGCGCCACGCACCACGCGCACCTCGAGGTGCAGCAGCGCGTCGCGCCCGATCAGCTGCGCGAGCGCGGCGCGCTCGTCGTCGGCCGCGGCCAGCAGCGGCGTCACCCGGTCGCGCGCCGTCGGCGGGTAGACGAAGCGCAGCCCCCCCGCCTCGACCGCGACGAAGCTCGGCGGCACGAGCGGCACCCGCACCGAGCCCGAGGCGCCCAGCGCGGGCACGTCGTCGGGCGAGGTGGCCTCGGCGCGGCTCGGCGTGGCGAGCAGGGTGGCCGCGAGCGCGACGACGGAGGCGAACCGGGGGGCGCGCACCAGCGTAGAGGCGAAGTGTGGCCCGAAACGGGGCGCCTGTCGCGCCTCGGGGTCGCCCGGCACCCCTCGGGTTGAATCCCCACCCCTGCGGCACTACACCCGCGCGCGATGTTCACCGGGCTCGTCGAGACGACCGGCACCCTGCGCGCGCGCACGCCGCGAGGCCCCGGCGCGCGCCTCGTCATCGAGTGCTCGCTCGGCCCGCTCGCGCTCGGCGAGTCGGTCGCGGTCGACGGCGTCTGCCTCACCGTCCAGACGATCGTCTCGGGCGGCTTCGAGGCCGACGCGTCGCACGAGACGCTCGCGCGCACGACGCTCGGCCGCCTGCCGCTCGGCGCCGGCGTGCACCTCGAGCGCGCGCTCGCGCTCGGCGATCGTCTCGGCGGGCACATCGTCAGCGGCCACGTCGACGGCGTCGTCACCGTGGCCGCCGTGCGCCCCGTCGGCGAGTCGCTCTTCCTCGCCTTCGCGATGGACCGCGCGCTCGCGCCCTACGTCGCCGAGAAGGGGTCGGTCGCCATCGACGGCGTGAGCCTGACGGTCAACGGCGTCGGCGAGGCCGGCTTCGACGTCGTCATCGTGCCCCACACGCAGGTGGTGACGAAGCTGGGGCGCCGCGCGCCCGGCGACGCGTGCAACGTCGAGGTCGACGTGCTCGCGCGCTACGTCGCGCGCATGCTCGAGGTCGGTCGCGCCGCAGGTGGCGCCGACGGCGCGCTGTACGACAAGCTCGGGGCCGCAGGGTTCCTGGGCGGAAGAGGCTGATCCGCCGTGCATAGGCTCGACATCGATCCGACGCTGCTCGCGCGCGTGCAGCGCGCCATCGACGAGGTGCGCCTCGGGCGCATGATCATCCTCGTCGACGACGAGGACCGCGAGAACGAGGGCGACCTCACGATGGCGGCCGACAAGGTCACCCCCGACGCCATCAACTTCATGGCGACGCACGGGCGCGGCCTCATCTGCCTCACGATGACCGAGGAGCAGGTCGACCGCCTCGAGCTGCCGATGATGCACGCCCACGGGCGCAGCGGCCCGCCGCTCGGCACCGCCTTCACCGTGAGCATCGAGGCGCGCACCGGCGTCACGACGGGCATCAGCGCCGCCGATCGCGCGCACACCATCCGCACCGCCATCTTGCCCGGCGCCGTCCCCGACGACCTCGTCACGCCCGGCCACGTCTTCCCCCTGCGCGCGCGCGCCGGCGGCGTGCTCGTGCGCACGGGGCAGACCGAGGGCTCGGTCGACATCGCGCGGCTCGCCGGCTCGTCGCCGTCGGGCGTCATCTGCGAGATCATGAACGACGACGGCACGATGGCGCGCAAGCCCGACCTCGAGCGGTTCGCGGCCAAGCACGGGCTGGTCATCCTCACCATCGCCGACCTCATCCAGTACCGCATGGCGACCGAGCGCCTCGTCAAGCGCGTCTCGGAGCACACGCTGCGGCTCGACGTCACCGGCTCGGACTGGAAGGCGTACCTGTACGAGGTGACGACCGAGCGGCGCAGCATGCTGGCGCTCGTGCACGGCGACCTCACGAGCGGCGGCCCCGTGCTCGCGCGCGTGCACGGCGGCTCGATCGTCGGCGACGTGTTCAGCTCGACGCACGTCGAGGGCGGCAAGAACCTGCGCGAGGCCCTCGAGGCGATCGAGAAGGCGGGCCGCGGCGTCGTGCTCTACCTCCCGTCGCGGCTCGGCCTCGCAGCCGAGCTCGGGCTGCACGAGGCGCTCGTCGCGCGCACCGGCCCGGCGCCCGAGCCGCCGCTGCGCGAGTTCGGCCTCGGCGCGCAGGTCTTGGCCAACCTCGGCATCAAGCAGCTGCGCCTCTTGACGAACAACCCCCGCAAGATGGCCAACCTCGCCGGCTTCGGCCTCGAGATCGTCGAGTGCGTCGCGCTCGGCGCGGCGCGCCAGGCGGCCCCGTAGTACGATGGGCGCCCCGAAGGACGTGACGCGATGAGCGAGAAAGCAGCCCAGGCCCCCGTGACCTCCCCCCGCACCCTCGAGGGTGGGCTCGTCGCCCCCAAGGGCGCGCGCTTCGCGCTCGTCGCGACGCGCTTCAACGACTTCATCGTCGCGCGCCTCGTCGAGGGGGCGCTCGACGCCCTGGTGCGCCACGGCGTCGCCCCCGGCGACGTCACCATCGTGAAGGTGCCCGGCGCGTGGGAGATCCCGCTGGTGTGCGCGCGGCTCGCGAAGGCGGGCACGTACGACGCCATCGTCGCGCTCGGCTGCGTCATCCGCGGCTCGACGCCGCACTTCGAGCACGTCGCCAACGAGGTCTCCAAGGGCGTGGCGCAGGTGTCGCTCGCGAGCGGCGTCCCGGTCGGCTTCGGCGTGCTCACCACCGACTCCATCGAGCAGGCCGTCGAGCGCGCGGGCACGAAGATGGGCAACAAGGGCGCCGACGCAGCCCTCGCCGCCCTCGAGATGGTGACCCTCGGCCGCGCGATCGAGCGCGCGGCGCGCTGACGGCGCGAGGCCCCGCATGGGTGCGCGCACGAGCGGCCGAGAGGCCGCGCTCCAGATGCTCTTCGGCCTCGATGCGACGGCGGCCGACGCCGACGAGGCCATCGCCCACTTCTGGCGCGAGCTCTCGGCCGAGGCCGACGCCGAGGCCCGCCCCTACGCCGACGAGGCCGTGCGCGGCGTCGCGTCGTGCCGCGACGCGCTCGATCTGGCCATCCGCACCGCGAGCCAGAACTGGCGCATCGAGCGCATGACGCGCGTCGATCGCAACGTGCTGCGCCTCGGCGCGTGGGAGCTGCTGCACCGCTCGGACGTGCCGCGCGCGGTCGTGCTCGACGAGGCCGTCGAGCTGGCCAAGCGCTACGGCAGCGAGGAGTCGGGCGCGTTCGTCAACGGCGTGCTCGACCGCATCGCCGACGACGCGGGCCGCATCGACCGCGACCGCTGAGCCGCCGTGGAGGTCGCCTTCGTCGCCCCCGAGCTTCGTCGGCTCGACGAGCTGACGGGCGAGGTGCTCTGCTGCGCGTTGTTCGAGGACGAGCGCCCGCCGCTCGGCGTCGCGTCGCTCGTCGACTGGCGCCTCGGCGGCGCGCTCGCGCGTCAGCTCGTGCGCGGCTTCGCGACCGGTCGGCGGGGCGAGGTGCTGCTGCTGCCCGCGCGCGGCAAGCTCCCGTTCGACAAGGTGCTCGTCTTCGGGCTCGGTCCGCGCGCCGGCTTCGACGAGGCCGTCTACCGCGAGACGCTCGGCGCGATGCTCGGCACGCTCGAGGGGCTCTGCGCGCGGGCGGCGGTGGTCGAGCTGCCCGGTCGCCACGCGGGGGCCATCGACGCGTCGCGCGCCGCCGAGCTGCTCTCGGAGCTGACGGCCGAGCGGCCGCTGCACGAGGCGTGGACGCTCGTCGAGCCCCCCGACGACCAGCGCCGCGTCGCCGCGCACCTCGGCGAGGAGCGGCGCCGCGTGCGCCGCGCCGACCCAGGCTGACGGGGCTCGCGCGGCGTGCGCCGCGCGCGGTCGCCCGCGTGGGGCCACAAAACACGACGGCCGGCCTCGCGTGAGCGAGACCGGCCGAAGCGCGGCCCTGCGGGGAGCTCGGTCGCTCCCCTCGGGCCGTCTCAGGTGGGATCAGAAGTCGCCGTGGCCGTGGCCCGCGTGACCGCCGCCGCCGCCGGACGACTTGTCGTCCTTCGGCTTCTCGGCGACGAGCGCCTCGGTCGTGAGCATCAGGCCCGCGACGCTGGCGGCGTTCTGCAGCGCAGAGCGCACGACCTTGGTCGGGTCGATGACGCCCATGTCGATGAGGTCGCCGTACTCGTTGGTCGCGGCGTTGTAGCCGTACGAGCCCTTGCCCTCACGCACCTTGTTCACGACGATCGAGCCCTCTTCGCCGGCGTTCGCCACGATCTGGCGGAGCGGCTCCTCGATCGAGCGACGGATGATCTGCACACCGAAGCGCTGCTCGTCGGGGACCTCGAGCTTCTCGAGCACCTTCTGAGCGCGCAGCAGCGCGACGCCGCCGCCGGGGACGATGCCCTCGTCGACCGCAGCGCGCGTCGCGTAGAGCGCGTCCTCGACGCGAGCCTTCTTCTCCTTCATCTCGGTCTCGGTCGCAGCGCCGACCTTGACGACGGCCACGCCGCCGACGAGCTTCGCGAGGCGCTCCTGGAGCTTCTCGCGATCGTAGTCGCTCGTCGTGTTCTCGATCTGGCCGCGGATCTCGGCGATGCGGCCCTTGATCTTGTCCTTCTTGCCCTCGCCGCCGACGATCGTCGTGTTGTCCTTGTCGATCGCGACGCGCTTGGCGCGGCCGAGGTCGGTCACGGTGACGTTCTCGAGCTTGAGCCCGAGCTCCTCGGCGATGACCTGACCGCCGGTGAGCGTGGCGATGTCCTTGAGCATCTCCTTGCGACGGTCGCCGAAGCCCGGGGCCTTGACGGCCGCGCAGGCGAGCGTGCCGCGCAGCTTGTTGACGACGAGCGTGGCGAGCGCCTCGCCCTCGATGTCCTCGGCGATGATGAGCAGCGGGCGCTGCTGGCGGGCGATCGCCTCGAGCACCGGGAGAAGATCCTTCATGTTGGAGATCTTCTTCTCGCTGATGAGCAGGTAGGCGTCCTCGAGGACGACTTCCATGCGCTCGGGGTCGGTCACGAAGTAGGGCGAGAGGTAGCCGCGGTCGAACTGCATGCCCTCGACGACCTCGAGCGTCGTGTCGGCGGTCTTCGCCTCCTCGACGGTGATGACGCCCTCCTTGCCGACCTTCTCCATCGCCTCGGCGAGGAGCTTGCCGATGGTCTCGTCGCCGTTGGCGCTGATGGTGCCGACCTGAGCTATCTCCTTCGGATCCTTCGTCGGCTTCGACATCTTCTTCAGCGACTCGACGATGGCCTCGACGGCCTTGTCGATGCCGCGCTTGATCTCCATCGGGTTGTGACCCGCGGCGACCAGCTTCGAGCCCTCGCGGTAGATCGCCTGCGCGAGCACCGTGGCCGTGGTCGTGCCGTCGCCGGCGACGTCGCTGGTCTTCGAGGCGACCTCGCGGACCATCTGCGCGCCCATGTTCTCGAAGCGGTTCTCGAGCTCGATCTCCTTGGCGACGGTGACGCCGTCCTTGGTGACCGTGGGGGAGCCGAAGCTCTTCTCGATGACGACGTTGCGGCCCTTGGGCCCGAGCGTGACCTTGACCGCGTCGGCCAGCGCGTTGACGCCGGCGAGGATCAGGTTGCGCGCTGCTTCCGTGTAGACGATTTCCTTGGCTGCCATGTGTCTTCCTTCTCTAAATCTCTTTGAAGATCGGTGGGTTGCGCTATCAGCGCACGATGACGCCGAGGATGTCGTCCTCGCGCAGGATGAGGTGCTCCACGCCGTCGATCTTCACCTCGGTGCCCGAGTACTTGCCGAAGAGGACGATGTCGCCGGCCTTGACGTCGAGCGGGCGGACCTTGCCGTCCTCGCCGACCTTGCCATTGCCCACGGCGATGACCTTGCCCTCGATGGGCTTCTCCTTGGCGGTGTCGGGGATGATGATGCCCCCCTTGCTCTTCTCTTCTTCCTTCTCGCGCTTGACGATCACGCGGTCCTGCAGCGGGCGAATCTTCATGGGAGGCTCCTGATGGTCGGTTGCGGAGGGGAGGGCCTGGGTGATGCCACCCTTGGGCCTCGGCCCCTCCGCGGATGAGGCGGACGTGGTCGGCAGGTCCGACGCGAGGTAGGGAGACCCCACGCCGCCAGCCGAGCCGCGCGTCGGGCAGCAGGCCGTCGGCGCGGGAACCCCGCTGGCACTCACGCGGAGCGAGTGCCAACAGGTGAGGTGCGCAAGGTACGCGCGGGTTGGGGAGTGTCAAGGGGAGCCCCCGGCGATTTCGTCCCTCGCGATTTCTCCTCAGATGTTCAGTAGTTACCGCCGCGCGTGGCCCAGACACACGAAAGCCCCGAAGACCAGCGGTCTTCGGGGCCTCGGCGATCTCGCTGCACAACTAGAGATCGGTAGTTCCGCGGTCGGGTCACGACCGCGCTGTGCTTGGGCCGGGCGGTGCGGTCACGCTTGCGCGCTCGTCATCGCTCGGCCACTTGGACCGGCAGAGGATGCCGGAGCGGCCGAGCGGCGACTCC
>CAITLX010000378.1 GCA_903893335.1 uncultured delta proteobacterium
CCGCGAGGACGCCGGTCGCTGCGCGTGGACGGGCGTGAGCGGCTGCCGCGGGGTCGACTTCCTGTTCGTCGTGGACAACTCGGCCGCGATGGCCGACGAGCAGAGCCACCTCATCGCGAGCTTCCCCGGCTTCGTGCACGCCATCACGAGCAAGCTCGGCCTCGACGACTACCGCATCCTCGTCGTCGACACCGACGAGGGGCGCAGCAAGTTCTCGGGCATGGACCTGAGCTGCACGGGCGCCTGGGATTGCTGCACGAGCGCCTGCTTCTCGGCGACCAGCAACTGCCGCAACTCGACCACCGGGGGGCCGTCGATGGCGTGCCCGATGTGGCAATCGGGGTGCCACTCGCTCTGCGACGGCACGCTGGGCTCGGGCCAGATCGGCCAGAACGCCTGCGTCTCGAGCGGCGCGGCGTATTGCACCCACGCGACCAGCGATCGCTTCGTCGCGGCGGGCGAGGCCGATCTCCCCGGCGCGTTCGCCTGCATGGCGAACGTCGGCGTCGCGGGCGATGGCCACGAGCGCGCGATGGAGGCCATGATGCAGGCGGTCGGCGCGCAGAACGCGGTCGGCGGCTGCAACGCGGGGTTCTTGCGCAGCGAGGCGATCCTGGTGGTGACCTTCATCACCGACGAGGAGGACGACGAATCGGCGGGCAACGCCGCCGCCTGGAAGCAGGCGCTGGTGGCGGCCAAGGGGGGCGACGCGAACGCCGTCGTGGTGCTCGGCGTGTTCGGCGACAACGATCTGCCCGGCGGCATCTGCCAGGACAGCTTCCTCGACGCCGGCGCGAGCGCGGCCCCCAAGCTGCGGCAGTTCATGGGGCTCTGGGACCAGAGCCACGCCCACTACTGCAGCGTCTGCTTGCCCGATTACACCTCGTGCTTCCTCGACGCCGTCAGCATCATCGACACCACCTGCGACGCCCACGTCGTGCACTGACGCGCGCGCCGATCGGCGCTTGATCCAGCGCGCGCCGCCGCACTACGGTGCCGCGATGCGAGCCCGACTCCTCTGGGTGGCGGTGGCCCTGTGCCCCCTCGCCGTCGCGTGCGCGACCGGCGAGACCATCGACGACTCGGGCTCGGGCCCCGCTGCCACGCTGGTCGATGCCGGTCACGACACGACGACCGACGCGGGCCATGACGCGCGCGCCGACGCTTCCGCCGACGCGGACGCGGCCGACGTTGGCGACGGCGCGAGCGACGCCGATGCAGCCGAGGTGGGCGACGGCGCGAGCGACGCCGATGCCGCCGAGGTGGGTGACGGGTCGAGCGACGCGGACGCCGCCGAGGCGGGAGACGCCGCGAGCGACGGCGATGCAGCGGAGGCAGGAGACAGCGCGAGCGACGTGGATGCGGCCGAGGCGGGAGACGCCGCGAGCGACGCGGATGCAGCCGATGCCGCCGAGGTGGGAGACGGCGCGAGCGACGCCGACGCGAGCGGCCACGACGGCGCGGTGGCCTGCGCGCTCCCGGCGGCGGCGTGCGCGAACGGCGCGCAGACGGGCTACAGCTGCGGCACCATCAGCAGCGGTGCGACGGTCATCGGCCGGAGCGCGGCCAAGCAGCCAGGGGGCGCCGCGACGGCGTCGAGCTCGGATCTCTGCTCGTTCGCGTCGAACAACATCGACGTCACGACCTGCGACGACTCGGGCTACGACCACATCTACCGGGTCTTCCTGCGCGGGGGCGAGAAGGTCTCGATCTCCACGACCGAGTCGCTCTGCCCGTCGAGCACGGGCACCGTCCGCCTCTCGGTCTTCCAGACGACCTCCGACTGCAGCAACCCCACGTCGTCGTCGTGCCTCACGTCCGCTCCCGCGATCGCCTGCGCGATCGGCCCCCAGACGTACGTCGCGCCGACCGACGGCTGGGTCGCCATCGTCGTCGATTCGAGCGTGTCGGGCGACGGCGTCGTCTACGCGCTCACCGTCGCGCTCGACGCGACGACCTGCGCGGTGGCCGGCTGCGAGTGCCCCTGAGCGCGCTCGCTCCGGCGCGGGGGGCCTAGCGACGCGGCGCCGCCGCGAGGTACGCGGCGATCGCTGCCATGCCGCTCGCGTAGTCGACGCGCGGCGCGTAGCCCAGCCGCTCGCGCGCCTTTCGCTGCGGAAACTGGTTGTCGTGCGCCACGAGCGCCAGCGCCTCGCGCGTCACGGGGGGGCGCGCGCGAATGCCCAGCAGGCGCCACACCGCCTCGAGGACGACGGCCGCGGCCTCGGCGAGCCACGCGGGGACCGAGCCCGGCGCGCGCGTGCCGGCCAGCGCCGCGATGTCCCCCACGTACTGCCGCCAGGTGACCTCGAGCTCGTCGGTCGCGTTGAAGGCCTCGCCGAGGGCGCCCGGGTGCCACGCGGCGCGCAGCACGAGGTCGGCGACGTTGTCGACGTAGGCCAGCCCCGCGTTGCCCAGGCCGCCTCCGACGAGCGCGGCTGCCAGGGGCCTCTGCAGCACGTCGAGCAGGTCGTGCAGCCAGGGGCCGGAGCCCGGCCCGTAGATGTTGCCGGGGCGGACGATGCTGAACGGCACCACGCCGCGGTGGCGCTCGGCGACGAGCTCCTGCTGCTGCTTGGCCCAGCCGTACGCGCCGCGCGGCTCCCCGAAGCCGACGCTCTCGTCGCAGGTACGCGCGCCGATGTGGCTGGCGTAGACCACGACGCTCGAGACGAGCACGACCCGCGCGCCTGTGGCCGCGGCTGCCGCGAACGCGTTCTCGGTGCCGCCGATCGTGACGGCTTGGTGGGCCTCGCGCGTCGTCCAGTCGTTCACCAGCGCGGCGAGGTGGAGGATGGTGCGGCAGCCCTCTGCGGCGTCGCGCACGCTGGCCGCGTCGGCCACGTCGCCGAGCGTGACGTCGACGGCGCCGCGCCACTCGTCGGGCATGGGCGTGCCGCGCAGCACGAGCGCGCGCGGCCGGATGCCGGCGGCGACGAGCTGGCGCACGACGTGGGTGCCGAGGAAGCCGTTCGCGCCGGTGACGAGCACCGGCTGCGCGATGCGGGCGAGGTCCGGGTCGGGGTTCACGGTCGAGGCTCCTCCGTCGCGCGTCATCGCCTGGGGCCGACGTACACGCGCGCGACGCGCCGGTCGGAGACCGCGCGGCTGATGCGCGGGAAATGGCGGAGCCCCACGCTCGCGAGGCGCGCGAGGCGCCCGGGCACGATCGCGAACTCGCCGCGCTCGATGCCGCGCAGCGTGTCGCGCACCACGACGTCGACGGTGACCGCCGGGACGCTGGTCGCGTGGGCGCGCCCCTCGGGCGTGCGCACGTGCTCGACCGACGCGAGCATCGGCGAGTGGAACTCGGCGGGCGACACGACGTGCACGGCGATGCCCTGCGGCCGAAGCTCGACCCGCAGCGCCTCGCTGAAGCCCTGCACGGCGAACTTCGAGGCCGAGTACGCCGAGTAGCCGAACACCCCCGTGAGCCCGGACATCGACGAGATGTTCACGACGCGGCCCCGGCTGCGCGCGAGCGCGGGCAGCAACGCGCGCACGGCGTGCACCGTGCCGAGGTAGTTGATGGCGATGGTGTCGCGGTAGTCGTCGTCCGAGTGCGCCTCGACGTAGCCCTGCCGCAGGATGCCCGCCGAGCAGACCAGCAGATCGACGTCCCCCTCGCCGTCGGCCTCGAGGCGCGCCGCGGCCGCGCGCAGGGCGTCGGGGTCCGACACGTCCACCGCGAGCGTTCGCACGCGCGCGCCGGGCACCGCGGCCTCGACCTCGGTCTGCGCGCTCGCGAGGCCGGCCTCGCCGCGCGCGAGCAGCACGAGGCGGGCGCCGCGCGCCGCGAGCGCCTTGGCGAAGCCGAGGCCGAGGCCGGACGAGCCGCCCGTGATGACGACCCTGCGTGGTTGGTACATGGCGGAGCCTCGTCGCGCGCGTCGGCCCCGCGGGCGTGAGCGGGGCTGCGGGCGAGCCAGTATGCCAGCGCGCGCGAGGGCGAGGCGCGCCGTCTCGCACACTTCTTCGCTTGACGGAGCGGGGCGCGCGCGCGACGTACACCTCCACCATGCGCTTCAGCCGACCTCCACGCGCCTCGCAGGTCGGGAGCCCGTCGCGATGAGCGCCGGCGAGGCACGCGCGGCGGGCCGGGCGGTGGCGCTGCGGCGACGCATCGTCGGGTCGGCGGTCGCGCTCGCGGTCACCGCGGCCCTCGCGGGCGGCATCTACGCGTGGGCGAAGACGCGGCGCACGCCGGCGGTCGAGTACCAGACGGCCACGATCGACCGCGGCCGCGTCGCGGCCAAGGCGACGGCCTCGGGCACGCTCTCCGCGCTCGTCACGGTGCTGGTCGGCAGCCAGGTCTCGGGGCGCCTCGAGTCGATCCGCGTCGACTTCAACTCGACCGTGAAGAAGGGGCAGGTCGTCGCGACGATCGAGCCGTCGCTGCTGCGCGCCGCGGTCGAGCAGGCCGGCGCGAACGCAGCCGCCGCGCGCGCCAACGTCGCGAAGGCCAAGGCGCAGGCCGAGGACGCCGACCGCCAGCAGCGGCGCGCGGCCGATCTCGTCGCGCAGAAGCTCATCGCGCAGGCCGAGTTCGACACGGCCGACGCGGCCGCGAAGGTGGCGCGCGCGACGGTCGCCGCGACGATCGCGAGCGTGGCGCAGTCCGAGGCCTCGCTGCACCAGGCCGAGGTCAACCTCCGCTACGCGACCATCGTGTCGCCGATCGACGGCACGGTGATCTCGCGCAGCGTCGACGTCGGGCAGACGGTGGCGGCCTCGCTCCAGGCGCCCACGCTGTTCACCATCGCGCAGGACCTGACCAAGATGCAGGTCGACACCAACGTCGCCGAGGCCGACGTCGGCAAGGTCCGCGCCGGCATGCCCGTCACGTTCTCGGTCGACGCCTACCCGAGCGAGAAGTTCGCCGGCGTCGTGCGCCAGGTGCGCGACGCGGCGCAGACGATCCAGAACGTCGTCACCTACGACGCCGTCATCGACGTCGACAACGCCGAGCGCAGGCTCAAGCCGGGCATGACCGCGACGGTGACGTTCGTCTACGCCGAGCGCGCCGACGCGCTGCGCGTCCCGAACGCGGCCATCCGGTTTCGCCCCGACGCGACGGCGCTCGCGGCCATGTCGGGCAAGCCCTCGGCCGGCGGGCGCCCCCCCGCGCCGCCGCCGGGCAAGAAGCCCGTCTGGGTCATGCGCGACGGCAAGCCGTCCACGCTGCTGCTCACGGTGGGCGTCACCGACGGCGTGATGACCGAGATCACCGGGGGCGAGCTTCGCGAGGGGGACACGGTCATCACCGAGGCCATCGCGTCGGCGTCGTCGGCCCGCCCGACCCTGTGACGCCGGACGCGGAGCGCGCGCCATGCCGACCCCCCTCGTCGAGCTCGAGCAGGTCACCAAGGTCTACAACCTCGGCGACGAGCCGCTGCGCGCGCTCGACGGCGTCGACCTCCAGATCGGCGAGGGGGAGTTCGTCGCGATCATGGGGTCGTCGGGGTCGGGCAAATCGACGCTGATGAACGTCGTCGGGTGCCTCGACCGCCCGACGTCCGGCACCTACCGGCTCGCGGGCGAGGACGTCTCGCGCCTCTCGCGCAGCGAGCTGGCCGAGGTGCGCAACCGGCGGCTCGGCTTCGTGTTCCAGAGCTTCAACCTGCTCAGCCGCACCAGCGCCCTCGAGAACGTCGAGCTGCCGCTCGTCTACGCGGGCGTCGGGCGCAAGGAGCGCGACCAGCGGGCGCGCCAGGCGCTCGAGCGCGTCGGGCTCGGCGGGCGCCTGCACCACCAGCCCTCGCAGCTGTCGGGCGGCCAGCAGCAGCGCGTCGCCATCGCGCGCGCGATCGTCGGGCGCCCCAAGCTGCTGCTCGCCGACGAGCCCACGGGCAACCTCGACTCGAAGACGAGCGTCGACGTCATGGCGCTCTTCCAGCAGCTCGGCGACGAGGGGCTCACGGTCGTGTTCGTCACGCACGAGCCCGACATCGCCGAGCACGCGACGCGCATCGTCGTCGTGCGCGACGGCCGCATCACCTCCGACGAGCGCATCGAGCAGCGCCGCGCGAGGGCCTCGACGTGAACGTCCTGCAGACGCTGCCCATCGCGGCGCGGGCGCTGCTGCGCAACAAGCTGCGCAGCTTCCTCACCGCGCTCGGCGTCATCATCGGCGTCGCGTCGGTCATCTCCATGGTCGCCATCGGCGAGGGGGCGAAATCGAACGTCGAGAAGACGTTCACCTCGATGGGCACCAACCTGCTCATCGTGACCGGCGGCTCGACGAGCTCGGGCGGCGTGATGGGCGGCATGGGCTCGATGCCCAGCCTGACCTGGGAGGACCTGCGCGCGATCCGCACCGAGCCGTCGGCGGTGCGCGCCGCGGCGCCCGAGCTCACCACCAAGACGAGCCTGCTCGCCGACGACGGCAACTGGACGACGCGCGTCAGCGGCACGACGCCCGAGTACTTCGAGATCCGCGCGTGGAAGTTCGCGCGCGGCGCGGCGTTCGTCGACGGCGACGTCGACGCGGGCAACAAGGTGCTCGTGCTCGGCCAGACGGCGGCCGAGCGGCTGTTCGGCCCGGGCTCCGACCCGCTGGGCCAGACGGTGCGCGTGCGCGGCGTGCCCTTCGTCGTCGTCGGCGTGCTCGAGCGAAAGGGGCAGTCGCCGATGGGGCAGGACTACGACGACGTCGCCGTCATCCCCGTCACCGCCTTCGTCGCGAAGATCCAGGGCGGGCTGCAGAAGTACATCGGCGGCAACATCATGGTCACGGCGCGCTCGGCCGACGACACGACGCGCGCGCAGCGGCAGATCACCGCGCTCCTGCGCGACCGGCACCGCATCGAGGCCTCGGGCGACGACGACTTCAACATCCGCAACCTCGCCGAGATCGCGGCCGCGCAGCAGCAGGGGACCAAGACGCTGACGGCGCTGCTCGCGGCGATCGCCGTCGTCTCGCTCATCGTCGGAGGCATCGGGATCATGAACATCATGCTCGTCAGCGTCACGGAGCGGACGCGCGAGATCGGCGTGCGCATGGCCGTGGGCGCGAAGCCCTGGCACATCCTCGCGCAGTTCCTCGTCGAGGCGATCGCGCTGTCGCTCGTCGGCGGGCTCGTCGGCGCGGCGCTCGGCAACGTCGTGGCGGCCACGCTCGCGACGCGGCTCGGCTGGACGTTCTCGCCGCGACCCGAGGTCGTGGCGCTCGCGGTGGGCGTCAGCGCCGTCGTCGGCGTCGGCTTCGGGCTCTACCCCGCGCGCAAGGCGTCGCGCCTCGATCCGATCGAGGCGCTGAGGTACGAGTGATGGCGAACCCCTTCTTCTTGGCCGTCCCGCTGCTGCTCGCCGCCTCCGCGGGCGAGGCGAGGCCGCTCTCGCTCGCCGAGGCCGAGCGCTACGCCGAGGCCCACCAGGCGCTCATCGCCGCAGCCCGCGCCACCACCGAGGCCTCGGAGGCGAAGGTCGACGTCGCGCGCGCGCCGCTCTTGCCGCAGGTGACGGGCAGCGCGCAGTACGCGCGCCAGACGGCCAACAGCGTGCCGCGCGGCGGCGCCGTGGTCGCCTCGGGCATCGGCTCGGGCAGCATGACGAGCTACAACTCGTGGTCGTTCGGCGTGAACGCGTCGCAGACGATCTGGGATTTCGGACAGGTGCGCCTCGGGGTCACCGCGCAGACGGAGCTCGCGCGCGCGCAGCAGGCGAGCCTCCAGGCGACGCGCCAGGGCGCGCTGTACGCCGTGCGCGTCGCGTACGCGACGGCGTGGGCCAACCGGGCGCTCGCCGACGTCGCCCGCGACAACCTCGCCAACCAGGAGCGCCACCTCGCGCAGATCGAGGGCTTCGTGCGCGCCGGCACGCGCCCCGAGATCGATCTGGCGCAGGCGCGCGCCGACCGCGCCAACGCGGTGCTCGGCGCCGTCAACGCCGACAACGCGTACGCGGGGGCCAAGGCGCAGCTCGCGAGCGCGATGGGCTGGGAGCGGCTCGACGACTTCGATGTCACGGGCGACCGCGTCGCGCCGATCGCCGGCGAGGAGGGCGACCTCGGCGCGCTCGTGCGCGAGGCCTCGACGCGCCCCGACGCGCGCGCGGCGGCGCACACCCTCGAGGGGCAGCGCGCGAGCCTCGGCAGCGCGCGCGCGGGGGTCTACCCGACGCTCACCGCGCAGGCCGGCGTGAGCGAGGGGGGCAGCGCGATCGACAACCTCGCGTGGAACTGGAACGTGGGCGCCGCCATGTCGTGGCCCATCTTCCAGGGGGGCGTGACGCGGGCGCAGGTGCGCGCGGCCGAGGCGAACACGCGCGCGGGCGAGGCGCAGGTCGATCTCGTGCGCCAGCAGGCGAGGCTCGACGTGACGCAGGCCCGGCTCGCGGTGCGCGCGGCGCGCGCGAGCATCGAGGCTGCGCACGAGGCCGAGGCGAGCGCGCGCGAGCGCCTCCGGCTCGCCGAGGGGCGCTACCAGGCGGGCGCGGGGTCGATCCTCGAGCTCTCCGACGCGCAGCTCGCCGCCACCTCGGCGTCCGCGCAGGTGGTGCAGGCCGAGCTCAACCTGAGCGTCGCGCGCGCGGCGCTCGCCAAGGTGCTCGGCCGCGACGGCTGACGTTCTCCCGCTGTGGCCGGGGCTCAGCGCCGCGGCGCGACCTGGGCGCCGTCGTCGAGCTTCTCGCTCGGGTGGACGACGACCGTCTCGCCCTCGGCCAGCCCCGAGACGATCTGCACGTCGCGCGCGCCGCGCTCGCCGACCTCGACCGCGCGCAGCCGCGCGCGCCCACCCTCGACGACGAACAGGGACCAGCGCTCGCCGCGCCGGAACAGCGCGCTGGTCGGAGCGGTGACGACGCCGTCGCGCTCCCACACGACGATGCGCGCCTCGACGCGGAAGCCGTCGCCGAGCGACGCCCAGCGCGCGTGCGGCGCGTCGAGATCGAGCACGACCGCGACGCGCTGCTCCTCGACGCCGAGCGCGGACAGGCGCGTCACCGCCGAGGGCTCGACGAGGCGCACGTGGGCCTCGAGCGGCGCGGGGCCGCCCCAGAGCGCCAAGGTCGCGCTCGCGCGCTCGGGGATGCGCACCGCGTCGGGCGTCAGGACGTCCACCACGATCTCGAGCGCGGCGGGGTCGCCGAGCTCGACGATGGGCGTGCCGGGCGCGACGAAGCCGGCGCTCGGGGTGAGCACGCGCAGCACCTTGCCCTCGATGGGCGAGGGGACCTCGAAGGCGTCCTGACGACCCTTCGGGCCGTCGTGGCGCGCGAGCGTCGCGCGGGCCATCTCCGCCTCGTGGGTCGCGCGCTGCACGCCGAAGCGCGCCGACGCGAGCTCCTCCTCGCGCAGGCGCACCTCGAGCGCCGCGTGCCCCTCGGCCTCGGCGCTCAGCGTGCCGCTGCCGGCGAGCGCGCGGTCGCGCGCGAGGTCCGCGCGGGTGTGCTCGAGCGCGAGCGCGATGGAGCACGCGC
>CAITLX010000379.1 GCA_903893335.1 uncultured delta proteobacterium
CTCACGCGTCGGCCGTCGAGCTTGAGGATGAACTCGGTGAACGAGCCGCCGATCCCGCCGCTGCTGGCCAAGTCGAGGCGCATCGGTGCAAGGCCGAGCAGCGACGACCAGCCCTCGACGCGCAAAGCCCACTGGTCGCGCAGTTCGGGATCGCTCTTGCTCTCGACCTCGCCGAGCGACTTCCACAGGTCCACCGGTACGAGCAGATCGTCGCCAGAGTTCGTAGCGCGCAGCTCGACGTTGACCTCGTCATCTACGCAGAGCACCGCGAGCCGGTACTCGGGTCGAGAGCGCCAGCCGGTCGGCAGTCGGACGATGAGGTTCCCGTTCTCGACTCGCCAGGCCATGCGTGCTCCTCAGGGGCGACGGGCCAACGTCAGTCGACGGCTGGTCCGCCACGCCCACACCCGAATGCGGGCGCAGCTTACACGCACCCGGCTGCCTGCAACGGAACGTCCGCACCGCAGGGCGTTGCCCGTCCAGTTCGGGTCGCCGGAGGCACGCGTCGTCGTCGCGCCCTCGCGCCCGCGTTGCGGAAGGGCAGCCGCCCCCGTAAGCTCGACCCCAGCGTGACGGCTCGCGGCAGCCGCCGACACGCCCGCGTGTGGGGGAGGCTTCACCACTCGTTCCGAGCTCCGCACCCGAGGTCCCGTCGCATGCGTCTGTCCGCCCGCACGTTCGTCCCCGCCGCTCTGGTCGCCCTGCTCGCGGCCTGCTCGCACGACCCCACGGCCGCCCCGGCCGGCATCCCCGCGATGCCGACGCTCCCGGCGGGCGTCGCGCCCGCGCTCGTCGTGTACGGCGTGACCTCGACCGCGCCGCAGGGCGGCACGTCGGCGACGGTCTACGCCCGCCCCGAGGACGGCAGCGGCGCCGAGCGCGCCCTCTCGCGGCCGGGCGTCATCTCGCGCGCGGTCGCGGTGCTCGGCGCGGGGCGGGTGCTCGTCGCCGAGTTCGACGTCGCCGACACGCGCATCGAGCGGCTCGTCTCGGTCGACGCCCGCGGTCGCGGCGCGCCGCTCGTGCTCGCCTCGTTCGACGCCTCGGCCGCCTACTCGTGGGTGCGCCACGTCGAGCGCGTGGGCGACGACCTGCTCGCCGAGCTGCTGCCCATCGGCGGCGTGGGCGTGCCGTCGGTCGTCGCGCTGCGCGCGGGCGCCGCGGCGCGCGTGCTCGTCGTCTCGGGCATCGTCGTCGCGGCCGACGCGGGTCGCGCCCTGGTGCTGGCCGGCGCGCACGCGCTCGCCGGCGAGGGGGACCTCGCCCTGCTCGACGTCGCGACCGGCGCGCTCACCCCGGTGGGCGGCGGCGACGGCAAGGACGCCGTCGTCGCGGTCGAGGGCGCGCAGGTCGTGGCCAACACCCGCGCCGGCGTCCGCGTCGTCGCGATCGGCGCCGGCACCTCGCGTGCGCTCGGCGCCGCAGCCGACCGCGCCGTGGGCGTCACCTCAGGGCGCGTCGTCGCGACGCGCCCCGAGCCCTCGGGCACCTCCCTCGTGTCGAGCGCGCTCGACGGCCAGGGCGAGCGCACGCTCGTCGCGGCGCGCGGCGATCTCGGCCAGGTCGCCACGGCGGCCGGCGACGTCGTCGTCTACTCGTCGGACGCTGGGCTCTCGGCGGTCGCCGCGAGCGGGGGCGCGAGCACCGTCGTCGACCGCGACGTGACGGGCGCCTTCTCGCTGTTCGCGCGCGCGGGCGACCGCGTCGTCTACACCGCGCCGAGCACCATGCGCACGGCGCTGCGCACCGCGCGCCTCGACGGCGGCGGGGCGACCACCGTCTTCGAGAAGACGCTGCTCCTGCCCGTGCCGCTCTCGGTGCAGGGCGACCGCATCCTGTTCCGCAACGCGCTGCTCACCGAGCCGGACGAGGGCTGGCTCATCAGCGCCAAGCTCGACGGCACCGAGCAGCACGACGTCGCGTGGCGCGTGCAGACGGCTGCCGGCCAGCGCGCCGGCGCGCCGACCGATCAGGACTACTTCGGCATCACGCCGAGCGGCACGCTCGTCGCCGAGGTCGAGTACGAGGGGGGCCTGCTCTGGGGCTCGCAGCTCGTCGTCTCGTCGCCGGCGAGCGACGTCGCGCTCGAGCTCTCCGGGCTCGGCCGCGTGCGGTTCGCGGGCATCGTGCCCTGATCGTACGAAGGTCCCGCCGGGCGGCGGTTGTCGATCGCGGCCATCGGCCGCCATAATCGAGCCTCATGGAAGTCACCTACGACGTCATCGTCATCGGCGGTGGCCCCGCGGGCGCCACGGCCGCGACGCTGCTCGCGCGCGAGGGGCGCAAGGTCGCCCTGCTCGAGAAGGCGCGCATGCCGCGCTACCACATCGGCGAGTCGCTGCTGCCGAGCGTGCTGCCGTTCCTCGAGGAGCTCGGCGTGATGGCCGAGGTCGAGCGCCACGGCTTCCACCGCAAGGTCGGCCAGACGTTCGTCTGGGGCCGCGACCGCGCGCCGTGGGAGCTCGATTTTCGCCAGCTCGACGTCTACCCCTACGCCTACTTCGTCGAGCGCTCGGCCTTCGACGCCATCCTGCTGGCCAACGCGCGCAAGGTCGGCGTCGACGTGCACGAGGACACCTCGGTCGAGGACCTCGTCGAGCGCGACGGCCGCGTGGTCGGCGTGCGCGCCCAGCGCGCGGGCTCCGACGTGCCCTGGTTTCCGACGGCGCACTACGTCATCGACGCGAGCGGCCAGAACGCCCTCGCCGCGCGCAAGTTCACGCAGCGCCGCTGGGTCGAGGGGCTGCGCAACCTCGCCATCTGGTCGTACTGGGAGGGCTGCGGGCGCCTGCCCGACCACGCGCGCGAGCACATCGTCACCGTCTCGACGCACGACGGGTGGATCTGGTTCATCCCCCTGGCCGACGGCACCACGAGCATCGGCGTCGTCACCTCCGACACGAGCGAGCTTCGCGGCGAGGGGGCCGGCGTCGACCTCGGCGGCTACTACGAGCGCGCCATCGAGTCGGCCGAGCTCGTCGGCGAGCTGACGCGCGGGGCGCGGCGCGTGCAGCCTCTGCGCACGCAGCGCGACTGGTCGTACTGCGCCTCGCGCTTCCACGGGCCCGGCTTCGTGCTCGCGGGGGACGCGGCGGCGTTCATCGACCCCATCCTCTCGACGGGCGTGCACCTCGCGATGAGCGGCGGCTACCTCGCGGCGGTCGCGACGCACAGCGCGCTGGCCGAGCCCGAGCACGCGGCGACCTACTTCCAGTACTTCCAGCGCAGCTACGCGGCCATCTACCGCGATCTGCTCACGCAGGTGCGCTACTTCTACCGGGTCGAGGCGTTCCGCGACTCCATCTTCTGGAAGTCCAAGCGCATCCTGCGCGTCGACCCGCGCCTCGACGGCTCGCTCGCGTTCGTCTTCATCACCTCGGGGCTCGCGCGCCACGTCATCAGCGAGTCGCCGCACGACCTCGCCGCGCAGGCGCACACCGCGTTCGCCTCGAAGCTCGGCGGCGACGAGAAGAGCGCGGCGTACCGCCCGAGCGCGGCGCACCGCGCGCTCGCGGGCGACGGCCGGCTCGTGGTCACCGGGGCCGACGGGCGCCTCTTGCGCATCGAACAAGACGGGCTGCGGCTGCGGCTCGCGCCCGGCGACGACGCGGCGTACGCGGCGCGCCCGAGCGCCAC